>JAITAI010000209.1 GCA_031284195.1 Treponema sp. | reverse complement strand
TACGTCCTATCAGGGGTAACCCTTCCTAGTTTTAGGAAGCGGCCTAGAAGTTTATGATATCTTCAAGTCAGGATGAACCCATAGCAACCTTTGAGATGGTAGCGGGGTTCTCATTTTTTCTTCGCAATTATCCCCTGCCGTATAACCGATCATAATCAGAGGTCAGACATAGCCTATGTCAGAAACCTGTTCCGAACCATCGAAGCCGGTGAAGGGTATATATCGGGGGATAATTACGTTTTTCTTTAAAAAAGCGGTGAAGTTTCGTACAAGGTGGAGGTTTATTCCCCGGCGCGGAATAAGCTGGGCCTTTACGGTTTTTTCAAAAACCGTTGCCCGTCTCTCCCAAGTCCTTGTGGTTTTGTTAGCGGGATATTCACAAGTCTTTAGAGGCGGTCCGAAGCTTTGTGAAGCATCGTTCCGCAGGAACGCGACGAGGCCCTCTAACCCTTCGGGAAATTTTCTACAAGTCTCCAGGACTTGCTTCTTGAGGAGTACTCTTTTCCAGCAGACATACTACCAGGGCTTCTACTGCCTGCCCGGTTCCCACAGCTCCAAGTCCCTCATGGGTCTTTCCTTTAACAAAAACCGCCATCCTAGGAACCGCTAAAACCCGGGCAAGAGAAGCCTGTATTCTGTCCCGGTACGGGAGTACCTTGGGGCTTTCACAGGTAACCACGCAGTCCAGATTGATAAGCTGCCACCCCGCCTCTTTTACCAGCCCACAAGCAATCCTCAGCAGTTCCATGGAATCCGCATCCTTCCAAGCCGCCTCGGAGGGAGGGAAAAGCTCCCCAATATCTCCTAGTCCTGCGGCCCCCAGGATCGCGTCGATAACCGCATGGGTCAGTACATCCCCATCAGAATGGCCCCATTCACCCTGATCTGAAAGGAGCTCAACCCCTCCTAATAAGAAAGGTCTCCCTGGAACCAAGCGGTGCAGATCCCTCCCAAGGCCGACTCGGATTATCCTGGCTCCCATAAACTCCCTGCTTCCCTCTGAGGCCAAAGATCTTCAGGAAAGGTTATCTTCCGGTTTTCCGGGGAACCAGGTATAACCGCTACAGGACCGATAAATTCCCCCCAAACCTCTGCGTCATCGGTATACTCTTTATAGGTAGCTAGTTCCTGTTCTGCGGCCTGTTCATGGGCCTGCAGAATCGCCGGATACGCAAAACCTTGGGGAGTTTGAGCGGTTCCTACCCGTGCACGGGGTAAGTGCCGGCACACAAAACCTGCTGCATCAATTTCCTTAGGCGTTTCAATCACCGGCAGGAGGGGAACCACTGCCTTATGTTGGATGACCGCGTCAATGGTTCGTTCTATCAAGGGGGTATCAATCCAGGGCCGGGCTCCGTCATGGATGAGTACAAAATCAGGTTCTTCCCCTGGAAATGTGGAAAGCAATGACAAAGCATGATGAACCGAAATACGCCGGGTCCTGCCCCCAGGGACAAAGAATATCCGAGGGGTAGCACCGATCTGCAAAAGTCCCTGAGGAAGACTTGCTCGAGCGGCGAATTCCCCGGTTTCCGCATCAGGAGGAACGGAAATCACCACGGTTTGGATTCGCTTGGAGTTTACGAAAGCCAGAACCGCGGCTCCCAGCACGGTTAAAGGCTTCTGGGCATCATCGGTAAACGCCGAACCCAGCGGACAATATTCCTTCTTGAGACCTCCCATACGACGGGAGGAACCTGCCGCGCTAATGATTGCAGCTACAGAGCATCCCATACTATCCCTTATTTGGCTTCCAGACGGGTAAAGATCCTGTTTTCTACTTCCTCTTTAGGAATATGGAGGGAAAAGGCAACCTCATCAACTAAGAGTTTTAAAGCAGAATCATAGAGTTTTCGTTCCAAAATCGGCAGCTCTTTAACTTTACTGCGGTGGTAGAGGGAACGCACAATAGTAGCAATATCCATGACGCTCCCCTTCTTGAGGAGGTCCAGGTTCATTTGATACCTCAGTTTCCAATCTGACGGTATGGGATCAAAGTCTTCACCGATAAGATTCAGTGCTTTCTGAGCGTCTTCCTCCATCACAATAGATCGGATTCCCAGTTCTTCTGCCTTATCTACCGGAACCATGATGGTCATATCTGAAACTTCAAGGTAAATAACGTAATACGGAATTTTTACGCTCTTAAATTCCTTCTCCTCAATTGAAATAATGATACCCACTCCCTGGCTGGGATACACTACCTTCTGATCGATTTGAAATAGGTTCGTCACATCGCACATTGCTATTAAGTATAGCAGAGAAAAGGACTTATAACAAGCAGTCAAAATCGCAGCAAAATACCTAAGTTCTCGATCCAAGACGTAAGTTTCGGTCTTGAAGAGTGGTTTTCGGGCTTTTAGAACAGAGGTTATGGGATTCCCACATCCCGGGAGGGACCTTGGTCTCTACCTATGAAAGTTTTCTATGGGTTTATCTTGATCCGCTGAGCGGTAACCCCGCTTTTCTGGCTGTAAATACTCACACAGGTTTCTGCAGCCTCATCATAGGAGTTTCCCTCATACAGAAACACCAGATCCACCCCTTGATGGGGGTTCCGTTGCTTGAGAAACCGGTCCAGGGCGCTCTCGGTACTAGTAACCCGCGGCAGGGTCAGAATCAGAATACTTTGGTCCTCCGGGGCGGGAAGTGCTTCAGTACCGGATAAAGGCAATGCTGCAGGATACGCCAAGGCTAGGGCTAGTTCCGCCTGAGTTCCCCCGTGTATATCCCCACCGGTATACCCGATATAGAGGTCCATACCCCGGTCTGTACCGGTTATGGCTAGGGCCAGGGCGCTTTCACAGAGCAGATCTACCCCCCGGCAGGCTGCGTGAGGGGTATACAGGGTATCATCCCTTTGGGTGTCCACCAGGATGAGGAGCCGGGAATGAGGAGGAGGTTCTGGCTCTCCTTCCCGTACAAAAAGGTCCCCTGCATGGCCGTAGAGTTTCCAGTTAAGCCGCCGAGGATCATCCCCCGGTATATAGGGCCGGTGATCAATGAGATTGTCGGTTCGTAGGAAGTGAGGCTGACTCCGTTGCAGGGTCCCACCGAAACGGATCTGCAGGGGAATGCTGGTTTCTGCGATTTTAGGGGTTGCTAGGAGCCGGGGACTGGTATCCTGGGGAATAGGAATAGAGCAGTAGAAAAAACCCGGTGTATCACCGATGATGAACCCGTCATAAGCATTGTAATAAGCTCCCCGTTCTGGTACGGGGAATACACTCACCCCTTCAGGGAGAAAATCAGGATCAAAGATGTGGTGTATACACCGTCCGTCTTTGGTCGCGAGGCGCATTTCATACCTCAGGAGTATCCCCGGGAGGCGGAGGAACTGCTTTTTTCCAGGTTTCCTCGGAACATAACCCGGACCCAACGCAAAGGTAAGGGTTCCCTTAGTTCCTGCGGGGATCTGTTTGGTGATTATTCTGACCGAGGCGGAACAGGCCTTTTTTCTGAGGAACCAGGAGAGCCCCAAGACCGCTACGAAACACCCGCAGAGGACAAGGAGAAATACCGTACCCACCAGGATAAGGACCAGTTCGTTCCGAATACTGCCTGCGGTAAAGGCCAGGATGGTAATAAGCAGGGTAAAGATCCCCATGGTTCGCGGCACCGGGATCATGCTGGCCATAGAGGAGAACTTCACCGGGTATGCCTCTGCACTATGAGCAGATGGATCAACTCTGTTTGATACTGTTGATTCGTGCAAGACAGATCTCCCGAATGATTTGTTCTTCCTCAATCCGAGGGTCCCGTAGTTTGAGCCTATGGACTAATACCGGGCATGCCATGGTAAGCAGATCTTCATCGGTAACATAATTTCTTCCGCGTACCAAGGCCAAGGCTTTAACCGCACCGAGGAAATGCAAAGCTGCCCGGGGAGAGGCACCCAGCAAGAAAGCCCGGTGTACCCGGGTATCTCGGACTATATCGGCTATGGCTTCTTTTAATACCTCATGGCAAAACACTTGGACCGCTGCATCCTGGGCTGCTAAAAAGTCCCCTCGCTGTAACACTGGTTCAAGCTGGTTTAAGGGGTATTCCCCTGGATTTTCTGTTAATATGGACAATTCCGCATCCCGGTCAGGGTATCCTAGGGAAAGACGCATCATAAACCGATCAAGCTGGGCTGCAGGCAAAGGAAAAGTTCCTTCACTTTCTATGGGATTTTCGGTAGCAATGACCACAAAAGGCTCCGGTGGATAGTGAACCGCTGAACCAATGCTTACCTGCCGTTCGGCCATTACTTCCAGCAAAGCGGATTGTACCTTGGGGGTGGTCCGGTTGATTTCATCTGCCAATACGATATTGGCTAAAACCGGACCCGGAACGAATCGGAACGAGCGGCTTTCGGGATCAAACACATCAACTCCGGTAATATCATAAGGGAGGAGGTCCGGGGTAAATTGGATTCGCTTGAAGAGTAAGGGCGCCCCTTCTTCATCGGCAATGAGCCGGGCGAAGGTTTTGGCCACCGTGGTCTTCCCAAGCCCTGGATTATCCTCAATAAGCACATGCCCTTTGGCAAGGAGTCCTGCGGTAAACAATTCAAGAAATTCCCGCTTACCCCGGATTATCCGGGCAGCCCCATTAATAAGGATTTCCGCGGTCTCTTCGATTTTCATATCCTGTTCCTTTATCTTTGAGTATAGCATGATAAGGGGAAACCCTGGCAAGTCTACACCTGCCTATTATAACGGGATTTCAAAGGATCGCTCTCAGTGTATGAGAATCATGCATAGAAAAGTTTAAGCTGGCGGAGCCCTGCAAAAAGTGCGGGTTATTCCCTAGAACAGGATAACCGGTTGACTTTATTGACCTGAAATGTCCCTGGTCAGGGGGCTGTTCCTATGGAACGAGTCAGACCTTTGTAGTCTATGGCCAATTACCTATAGGGAGAGCCGAAAGACCCCCTAAATCCTCTGTGAGTATCGGTTGACCTTCGTTTTATTTTATGTTAAGAAAGGGGACCGATAGGATAGCCCATTGAGGCGTATCAAACACATACGAGGCAGGTCATATCATGTCTATTGAATCTGTACGAAACCATTTGAAATCTTGGGGTAGAGACCAGGATATCATCGAGATGGAACGCTCCACTGCCACGGTACTTGAGGCCGCAGCCTCCTTAGGACTTATACCTGCCCGGATTGCCAAGAGTATTGCCCTGAGCCAAGGAGACCGGGTTGCGGTGGTGGTCATTGCTGGAGACATGAAACTGGATAACCGCAAATATAAAGACCGTTTTGGTGTTAAGCCCCGGATGCTTTCCCCCGAAGAAGCTCTGCACCGTACCGGTCATGCAATCGGTGGGGTTTGTCCCTTTGGGTTGCCTGCAGAGGTGGAGGTTTATCTGGATAGCTCCTTAAAACGGTTTGATACGGTATTCCCTGCCTGTGGCAGTAGTAATTCAGCGATTGAGCTTACGCTAGAAGAACTTAACGAATATTCCCACAGTAAAGCCTGGGTCGATGTTTGTAAACCCATGACAGAAATAGAGGGATGATTGTTTCACGTGAAACATCTTGAAACAGCCTCAAAGGAGGGCGTCTTGTGGAAAATAAAGAACCGGATCCTGAAGTGGTATTTCCTGTACCCCATATTCGTACCGTCACCTATGTAAAACCCACGATCAAACGTAAAAATATACTGGTGGGGGATTTTACATATTTTAGTGATGTGGATTTTGAAAGCCATGTAACCCATCATTACGACTTTTACGACGATAAACTTATCATCGGAAAATTTTGTCAAATAGGAAAAGGGGTTGAATTCATCATGAACGGCGCTAATCATCAGATGAATGCCGTATCTACCTTCCCTTTTTATATTTTTGAAGGGTGGAATGAACCGGTACCCCCATTGGATGTATTCCCTCTGAAAGGGGATACCATCATAGGTAATGATGTGTGGATTGGACAAAAGGTTACGATCCTTCCTGGAGTACCGGTAGGGGATGGCGCTATTATTGGCGCCTCCAGTGTGGTAGGGAGTCCGGTTGAACCCTATACCATAGTAGCAGGGAATCCAGCGAAGCTTATCAGAAAACGGTTTGATGATGTATTAATTGGGCTGCTGTTGCAATTACGATGGTGGGATCTACCGGTTACAGAAATTAATAAGCTTATACCGCTTTTAAGTGATCCTGATGTAGAAACGGTCAAAAAGATATTGCTCCATCGGGGATGATAAACGTCGAATGTAATAAGCAATATCATGGAAATGAAGCGTAACAGAATGACCGACCTGCTGTAGAAAAAAACTGGCCCGCACGCGATTCAGGGCATGGGAGCGGGAATCGTGCCCAAAGTGCGGGATACCGGCATCTATGAAGAAATAATCAGGGATACCAACGGCGAGGCGTCATCTGAGCAGGCAAAACGATAAGCGGCGTTCTGGCAAAGATAAAAGCGTCCATCGACAAGATAACGAGCTCAACTGAGGGGGTGCTCTTGAAATTCGAGGCGATAAGCGAAGGTAACGGACAGGGAGGCGAATGTGCGCGGCGCTATGGAAGAGTAGGCAGCCGTCAGCAAGAGCATGGGGAACAAGCGGCAGGGGGACGTGTCGCGGTTCAAGGTTGAATGGGGACAGAAACTGTCGGCAAGAAAAAGTTCGTGAATTATGCGAATTAACACTCTCTTTTATCGATAGAGTCATCCGATACTGTCAGTATGAAATTCGACGCCATTCTCAAAGATTCCCCTTTCTTTTTGGATGCGCAATTATATAATGATTTTTTTGTATATCAGTAATTATTTCTTACTGTTAACGCCGTTCCATGATTATATCAACTTCGCCTTTTTCCGACGACTTATTACCCATTACTTCAGTCTGTGTTTTTCTTGATATTTCTGCCGGACAAACATCCATACTGTAGCCAGAAAAATGTTTGGTTAGAATATCTATAGTCGTTTCTTTTGTGAACTGTCTAATGTCTGTTCTAACATATACAAAAGATTTTTCTTTCATTAATTTAGAACATTGTCCAAATACCGTATTCAGTAAATCATAGTAATCATTTTTATTTATAAAACGGCCTTTATATTTTTCTTTTAGATACTGGGGATTATCCGCCCCTCCCAACATCCAATAACGAAGCCATTGGTCAGAATAATAATTTGTAACCGAGCAATAAGGAGGAGAAGTAAAAAGAAAGGAAAATTTCCCGCTTCCATGTCCAACAATTTGGGGTAAAACTTCCGCGCTGTCACCTAAAATGATTTCTGTATCAGGATTTGTTTCTGGAATTCCTTTCTTATAGCGCCATTCCAATTTGGTTTTTATGAATTCATAAGGCGCTATTTCCGGCGGATTTTCCATGTTATGTTCTTTCCACCACTTTATGGAATAGTTTATTCCCATAGCTTTAGTCATTCTCATTTGGTTCGATAAACTTTGACATCTTTTCCCATGGAGATACACCAGAATAATAGCCATCAACGTCGCATCATCTTCCCTATTCCGCCAATTCAAATTTTCTCTGACCGCAAGCAGAAATTGTAATACTTCATCGCAAAAACACATTCGGAAGAATTCCGGCATTTCTTCCATTGCTTTTTTGTAATGTCCTTTTTCTTTATACACCGTTTCCAGTCTTTTTAGAACCGTTTGCAAAGGGGCGGGACGCGTCTTTGTTTTACCGTATAACCATCCGACAGGATTTATCTCTATTCCTACTCCTTTACGCCCAATAATACTACCGGAAAAAATAGTTGAAAATCGTCCTGCAAAAGGATCGAGTATATAATCCCCCCTGTTGGAATATTTTTTAACGGTTTCAAAGGCAAATTTCAAAGGAAACATGGCATAATAGGGACCCAGTCTTGCCCAACGGGATTCTGCGGTGGAATGCCCATAGATCATGTTTTCCGGCGCATCGTTCATGATAAAACCTTGGGTGGAGAATTTGAAGCGGCGATTTCTTTTGCAATTTCTTCAAAAAGCTGTTTTCCCAAATTTAAGGGTATAGACGCTTCGGCATGCGCTGAAATTAAAGGTGAAATGGAGTTTGGATAACGGCTGGAAACAAGGCGGTCAAGAAGCCTGATGACGTCTCCCAATCTTGAAAATTGATCTATATCCGCGGTACGAATATCTTTCTGTTTATCCGTATACCAGGCTAAAACAGGGACAATTTTTTGTCCCGATGCGGTTTTATAAAAAAATTTACGCCCAAAATAGGTATCCAGTCCGTATAATGTCGAGCTTTTCGAATAGATAATATTGCTTTTTATATACGAATCAGTCAACAGAAACGCTGATTGCCTGGGGAATATATCTGTTGTTCCTTCTCTTGAAATGTCAAGGTCTGTAAAATGATTGAAAAAAGCCCCTGATTTCTCAAGTCCGAGTATTATCATATCCTCGTTATTAATGGCTTTTTGTGATGCGTTTATACGTATTAACTCATATTCAATAACCTTAGTCAGCCAGGAAGATGTGCTAAATACTGCCAATGGACCATCAAGAACAAAGGCGATCCTTCTAAGTATCTTTAACTGATGAGTAATTTCGAACCATCTCAGAATATTTACAAACCACAGTTTTTCAATCGTATCCATGATCTGACCAAATAATTCTCCGTTTGTTCCCGAAGGATTCATCAATTCATGTAATCTCAAAGCATCGGTGGAGTATAGTTTTTCCTGTGTATAAGGACAGTCATATTCACCAAGCCCAAAAGGAAGTTCGTAATTATCATCAATAGGATTTTTTTGAGGACGGGCATCCTTATATTTATCGTGTTTTAGGTTTAATAAATATTCATACGTTTCAAGAATGGTTTCGCCCTCTTTGAATATTTTATAATCCCTGAATTGTTCATAGATAAATCTTCGTAATGAACATTTATCATCTTTCTCATTATCGACAATAATATTACATCCGGGAAAAATAAATTCTTCAGGAGCGGCAATTTCAGTTTCACGAAATAACTTCGGATCCATAAACTCTTCTTTTTCCATCTCTGAAATTTTCTTTAAATCTATCAATACCGCTGCAATACTGACAATGCCATATTCTGAACCCGGGAATCCTTTCTCTGGTTGTCCTTCAAGATGACTGCCGTCTATTGCCAATATATAATCAGGCTGTAAGGTGGAGCTTTGCGGGACTTTCTTCAAAGATATAATCTCTTTTTTTATTTCATCAGCGCTTGGCAGGTAAGGTTGAATATACATACGCTGTTGCAATGCCTGTATTTTTTCACTGGAAAGTATCCTTCGCAGAGGCTCATAGCTGGCAAATTCGCCTTCAAATCCCATGTTACTCTCCTGAAACTTCGAATTTATCCACTTGTACCGGAATAACAAAAGGATTACTGAGTGTTTTTACCCTCAGGAATCCTTTGTCCTGCGCCCGCCGTATAGTATGGTTCAAAGTCCTTAAAATCGTAATATTTGCACAGTTCTTTGGTTTCATCGGTATTATTGAGGTGGGAGATAAACCAGTTTGCGGTATTGCGAAGTATATTCTTTTGGATGCTGCTTACTTCCTGGGTCGCGTAAACCATCCCGATATGATATTTTGCACCCTCTTTTGCAGTGCGTACCCAAATATCTTTTAAATTCTTCTCTAATTCACTCGGCAGGCGATTATGCGCTTCTTCAAGATACACTAATATATGTGGTATATTTTGCTCCCCGCGGATGAATAATCCTTGGTGACCTTTAAATATTTGAGTAATGATTCTTCTTGCCGATGAATCATTTAATTCAGGATCACCCGTAGATTGATCGACAATTACCAGTTTTCCATTCAAGAGATGCGCATATATATCCTGAGCGTAGTCTTCTTTTGTGCCAGGACTGTGTTGTTCGGCTACTTTTCCAATTTTTCGCGTCCCGTTAGGATACTGGAAAATACCGAGTATCTTTTTGAAATCTTCATCTGCCCAGCGATCACCAGAACCGCCGGATCTGTTTACATAAGCGGTTTCAAAGGCTTGATACCCGCTAGTATTGTCTCGCATAAATTTATCAAGTGATTGAAATGCATTCGCAAGTTGGTGAAGGGTAGGATTATCCGCGCCAAATGTAATCGCTGCCGATTGATATTCAGCTGAATTGTTGCCTTGGCTGTTTTGCATGGCAGCTATTAAAGTTCTGTTGAATAAATCCCTTGTGGATACATGCAAATTTGATGGAATCTGAAAACCTGCCCTCGCCAATACGGAACGATACGCCAATACCCTTCTTCTATAGCGGGTACTTGCACTTCGGTCATTTTCATCCGGTTTTTCAAATGTTACCTGCAGAAAGTTCTTTATATAGATTGTAGTATCTTCAGATAATAGGGAATCTATTATATCTTTTCCAATCTGCAGATTTTCTTCACGGTAGAAATTAAGAAGCATTAATATCCTGTCCGGATCATTGGGGTGTTTCGTTATGCCGTAGGTAACGACTTCTTTTGATTTGGTTGTTCCCGGAATTAATCTCCATACATTTTTTAATGCGCCATTATCCTGGATGTTTTCATTGGCGTATTCTCCGTTTGGATCAAATATTATCTGTCCAATTCTCAATGGCTTTTTATTTTTGTCGGGATGCCGTAATTCAAACACTGATTTTGCAATTATTTTTGTCGTATTGGATTTACCGGTCCGGGTCATGCCAAACAACGCTGTTTTTTGACCTAACAGATCGGCGGGTGAAATAAAGACCTTCACATCATCAATCCGTTGATATTTTCTGTTTGTTGAAGCATAACGGACGGAACCGAGTTTTACGAGTGAAGAGGTATTGTATGTTGCTTTCTGTTCATGGAGATTTGAGGTGGAACGATAGTTGACAATGAGTTCCAGCGCTTCCGAGTGGGGTTTATAAACTTTTAAGCCGCGGTTTGGATAGTAATTGGAAATATCGCTTCCAAATGCTACTGATAAGGGACCTTCAATATTTTCAGAATTTTCCTCAAGGAAGAATGTACCGATTATCCTGCATTCAACCCCGGCATACCCCAAATAGTTTCTCGTTTTTGCATCCATAGCCTTGTCACTGTCCCAATGCTGTGAAATATCGCCGCTAACCCGTTCAGATGTCTCGACACGTATCCTTTCGGCTTCCTGATCTTGCGGTAGCGGAACACTGTCCATTACACGAAGAAGGATGAGGGAAGCATCTTCTTGCTTGAAATCAATATCATCTGCATTTGTTGGATCTATTCTCGTTGCTATAAGAAAACAAAGGCTGGGAATACCTCCAACTTTCTTCCGCTGGAAATCGTGTATAATAATTCGGGCGGATTCATAATTAATTGAATAGAGTTCGCCAACATAGGCGTCTTCTTAAATAAATTTTTGAAATAATGCCTTGGCTTCATCCTTTCTGCTGTTAGCAGTTATGTTGGATAAACTTTCTTCTATACCCATTACAATACGCTCCTTTGCTTTTTCTTAATGTGCCGAGCCGGTTCCAAAACGCGAACTGCCTTCGGGTTATTTTGGAACCGGCTTTAACAGTTTTCCAGGCTAAAGCCTTACAAAACTGTATTTTCATAGGTTGTATTTCCAAAATTTGACATTTTGGAACGGCCTCGTTCCGATAACAATTTTATGGGACGCAATACCATTTTCATAAAGATAATATCACATCGTATTGTAAGTTGCAAGATGTTCAGTATATTATTTTGAAATGTACCTCAAATCAACTTATCCTAAAGCCTCCTTTGCACCAACCCTGCCCATGCAAGACCCTCTACTCGTATGACGCAGAGTATCTTGACGAAAACGGCGTGCGTCTTGAGATTCCAGCGAACATCCCGCCTGAAACTGCCGCGCTGGTACAAGATTTAGCAATAAAAACTTTCAAAACCCTTTCCGGCGAAGGTCTTTGCAGAATCGGCTTCTTTCTGCGTCCCGATGACATGCATTATCAATGGGATCAACATATGGAGGGAGGACGATTTCCACACCTTTTCCAGCATATAACCGCCGTTGTTTTCCGTCTCCCTTACGTCCGCACTACGTTGCGGGTTACCTCTCCAATCCGGGGCCTAAACGCCGTCCGGTGGAGTTTGCCTAGCAAGCCGAAGGCTTGCGGCGCAAAATCCGGAAATCAAACCCGCGCAGCGGGTTTGATTCAAACTCCAGCCGGGGGTAGCTTTGCCCCTAAACATGATGTTTTTTTGAGAATCAAAGCCAATGTATGGAGTGCGAACTAAGGAATTTGCCTAAGCCTCACAGATTCGTCAGCCATACTCATGCCGGAGGTGTTTAGATCTCGGATTAGGGGGTAATGAAAGACCCGTATAAGCCCGCTTGCGGACGGCGTGGGATAATTAGAGGGAGGGCTCAGCGTACAGAGCGCATTGAGCTCTGGAGTTTGCGCGAAGCGCAAACTCCACATAGACGGCGTTTAGCCCCCGAAATTAGGGGGCGCGACAATAAGGCGGCTATATGCCGCAAAGGGCGTAAAAATAGCGCCCCCTCAAGAAAAGAACCAATCTGTACCTAGAGAAATTCTGAAACAACAACGAATCTACCAGCCTATGTTAGGCTGGCGGTCTGGCCGCCTTTGTGGATCACTTCTGGATTTCTTGGATGGATCACACTGCAGCTTCTATCGCCTTTTTAAATGCATCAATGCCCATACGGTCGATCAGTTTCCCAAGCCGTTCCCCTTTTGCCGCGTTGTTCA
>JAITAI010000098.1 GCA_031284195.1 Treponema sp. | reverse complement strand
CCCGGCCCTGGGGTGAAAACCCCTCTTGATCGGTCCCCTAGGAATCTGCTAGACTTACCTTATGCCAAGGTGGCTCAGCCGGTAGAGCGGCGCACTCGTAATGCGCAGGTCCCGGGTTCGATTCCCGGTCTTGGCTTAAGGGATGATCCCCTGAAGGGTATGAAAAAACCTTAAAAACCCGCAGTCCTCGTCTGCGGGTTTTGCTTAATAAGGAGCGGATATGCATAAAGAAGCACGGGAAAGCGCCATCAAAGCGCTGATTTCAAAAATGACGCTGGAAGAAAAGGTTTCTCAGCTCAGTTACACCAGTCCTGCCATCGAACGATTGGGGATTCCGGCTTACAACTGGTGGAACGAATGTCTCCACGGAGTCGCCCGTTCAGGGATCGCTACGGTGTTTCCCCAGGCCATCGCCTTGGCCGCCACCTTTGATGAAGGGTTCGTACAAGCAGTGGCCAAGGCCATTTCCGATGAAGCCCGGGCCAAATACAACGAGGCCATTAAACAAGGCAATCGGGGGCAATACTGGGGACTCACCTTCTGGACGCCGAACATCAACATCTTCCGGGACCCCCGTTGGGGCCGGGGTCAGGAAACCTACGGGGAAGACCCCTACCTCACCAGCCGCATCGGGCTGGCCTTCATGAAGGGCCTCCAAGGGGATGATCCGGAACAGCTCAAGACCGCAGCCTGTGCAAAACATTTCGCGGTTCATTCAGGCCCGGAAAACCAGCGCCATACCTTTAACGCCCAGGTTTCCAAGAAGGACCTTTTCGAGACCTACCTTCCCGCGTTCAAAGTCTTGGCGGAACAGGGAGTGGAAGCGGTGATGGGCGCCTATAACCGGACCCTAGGGGAACCCTGCTGCGGCAGTACCTATTTACTGCAGGAAATCCTCCGGGAACAGTGGGGCTTCAAGGGTCATGTGGTTTCCGATTGCTGGGCCATCCGGGATTTTCACGAAAACCACCGGGTAACCCCTTCTCCCGAAGCATCCGCAGCTAAGGCCCTTAATGCAGGCTGCGACCTCAACTGCGGCTGCACCTATCCCTATCTCGCCGTGGCCTGCAAACAGGGCCTGGTAAAGGAAGCCTCCATTGACCAGGCCCTCACCCGGCTCCTGCGGACCCGGTTCAAGCTGGGCATGTTTGATCCCCCGGAACAAGACCCCTACCGGGGCCTGGGCCGGGAAACCATTAATTGCGAAAAACACCGGGCCTTGGCCTTAGAAGCCGCGTATAAATCCGTGGTGCTCCTGAAAAACGATAAGCGCCTCTTACCCTTGGATGAGCGGTTCAAACATATCCTCCTCCTGGGCCCGGGCGCGGCGAATCCCCATACCCTCTTGGGCAACTATTACGGAATCAGTCCCCGGCTGGTTACCATCCTGGAAGGCCTCGCCGCAAAGGTCCAAGGTAAATACGGGATCAACCTGGAATACCGTCAGGGCTGTCTCCAGTACGAGGAGAATCATCCGTCCAACCTGATTTTTGGAGAAGCCGCTGAAAAGGATCTGATCATTGCGGTGTTCGGCCTGGACGGAGCTATGGAAGGAGAGGAAGGAGACGCCATTGCCTCTGACTCCAACGGTGACCGGGAGGCCATAGAACTTCCCCCGTGGCAGCTTGCGTACCTTCGTAAGCTCCGGGCCGAAGGCAAGCCCCTGGTCTTAGTGCTTACCGGAGGAAGCCCCATTGCGGTTCCTGAAGACATTGCCGACGCTATTCTCTTTGTGTGGTACCCCGGGGAACAGGGGGGAACCGCAGTGGCGGATATCCTCTTCGGTGATAGGTCTCCCTCAGGGAAGCTCCCCATCACCTTCCCCGCATCCACGGCCCAGCTTCCTCCCTACGATAACTATGCCATGCAGGGAAGGACCTACCGGTATATGCAAGAGCCTCCTCTGTATCCCTTTGGGTTTGGCCTCTCCTATACCAGCTTCCGCTTTGGTTATAGAGGGTCTTCCCTCCTTTCTGCCAAGGAACTGAAGGCCGGTGATTCAGTGGAGGTATCGGTTCTGGTAACCAATACGGGTAATCAGGATGGGGAAATCGTCATACAGGTGTATGTGGCCAAGGATCCCCCTAGTGCAGCGGATCCTATTGCTTCCTTGCGGAGATTTGACCGCCGGTTCATTCGCGCTGGAGAATCCCTGGAGCTTAGCTTGGAGCTTCCCTCCTCGGCTTTTGAGACGATCAATGAAGCGGGCCTCAGCGTCCTGGTCCCCGGTTCCTATAAGGTCATTGTGGCGGATGCAGCACCCCTGCCTGTGGCATTGGAAAAAGGCGCTTCCATGCCGGTGAGTGAAACCATTAGGGTGCGATGAAGCAGGGAAAACCTGTACAAACTCAGGCAGGATAAACTTATAAATAAAGAGAAAAAAGATAAAAAAGAGGGTGGACATGATGGATACACCCTCTTTTTTATCCCTTTTATAAGGGAGGCAAGTCCCGCGAAAGGGAGCTACATGAGGGGCGCAAAGAGCCTGAGCACCTCCTGCAGGATCCGCTGGAAAGCGTTGCGGGCGCAGTCTTCCCAGGTGATCTGGTGGCAGTGGGGGAGGGTTTCGAGAAAATCCCGTTTTATGGCTGCTACTGCCGGGTTTTCATAGATACAAACCCCACATTCAAAATGCAGATAGAGGCTGCGGAAATCCAGGTTCGTGGTCCCTACTGTGGCCACCTGGTCGTCAGAGACAAACGTCTTGGAGTGGTTGAACCCGTGGGCATATTCGTAAATCTGGACCCCCCCGGCCAGCAGTTGACGGTAATATGAACGGGAGGTGATGGCCAGGATCTTCTTGTCCCAGCGGTGGGGGGTGATGATTCGCACGTCCACTCCGCTTTTAGCTGCTAAGGTGAGAGCGGACAGGAGATTATCATCCACCACCAGGTAGGGGGTGTTGATATAGACGTAGGTTTTAGCGTTGTTGATGATGTGGAGGTATACATGTTCCCCCACATTTTCATCGTCTAGTGGACTGTCTGCATAGGGTTGTACAAAGCCCTCCGCAGGAACCGGACAGCTTTCTTCATTCCAGGGGTACAATGCCTGGTAATCCTCCCCATGTTCCTGTTCCAGGTTCCACATGTGCAGAAAAATCAGGGTAAAGGCCCAGGCAGCCTCCCCTGAAACCATAATGGCCGCATCCTTCCAATGGCCGAACCGGTCTATGGCGTTGATATATTCATCGGCCAGGTTAATGCCGCCGGTAAAAGCGACTTTCCCGTCAATAACCAGGATCTTCCGGTGATCCCGGTTATTCTGGAGGGAGGAGAGAATAGGCTTAAAGGGGTTGAACACCATACATTTGATCCTATTTCGCTCCAAGTACTCTTTGAAATTCGGCTCCAAGGACATAAAACAGCCCAAGTCGTCATAGATGATCCGCACATCCAGGCCTGCTTTGGCTTTTTTTTCCAGAACTGCGATGATGGGGTTCAACATGGCCCCATGTCGAAGGATAAAGAATTCCATGAAGATATATTGCTCTGCCTGTTCCAAGGCTTTAAGTACTGCCTGGAAAAACCCTTCCCCAGAGTCAAAATAGTCCGTATGGGTATGGGTATAGACCGGATACCCTGCATAGTTCTGAAGGTACCGGGCCAGGGACAGGTAGCCCTTATGACCTGCCGAGAGGTCTTTTAAGGCAGTTTCAGGGAGGGTGAAGAGGGGACGGCATTGCAAGTCCCCTGTTTTCGTGAGCTTTCTGAGTTTGCGGGAATGGGACTGGGAGTGAAACACGATGTACAAAAAACCGCCGAAAATGGGAAAGAGCAGAATAAGGAAAATCCAGGTTAATTTATAGGCGGGTTTTTCTTTTTTATTGAGAATATACAGGCAGACTACGATACTTAACCCATTGAGCAATAGACTACAATACCGAAAAATCAGGCTTCCCCCGGCGATAACCCCTAATATAAAGCCCATCTGGATAAGCAGCATGGTTATGACATACACACGCCGCCTAAAAAGGACTCGAACCCATTCTTTTTTCATGTTCTATGCTGTACCTATAAGCTCTAGGTCAGGAACCCCATACAAGGAACGTTTAGACCGGCCAGATCCCAGCTCCCTGACGAAGAAGGGTAATTTCATCACCGCTTATATCCAGGATGGTGGAAAAGATCCGCATTTGTTCTTCTCCGCTGTCTAGGATGAGATCTAATCCCTCTATGGTATCCAATTCCCAGGCCTCTTGAAACAGTTCTT
This sequence comes from Treponema sp., assembly GCA_031284195.1. Classification (GTDB taxonomy): domain Bacteria; phylum Spirochaetota; class Spirochaetia; order Treponematales; family Breznakiellaceae; genus JAIRLU01. Next base: position 3,034 of record JAITAI010000098.1, on the reverse strand, counting down.
CTTCTGGAATCGGGGGAAGCTCCAGAGTATCTGGATCCACCGGAAAGGGCTCCTCTTGGAAACCAGGGATCATGCTGCGTTTTGCGGTTATCGAATACAAGGGCAGTCCCAGGGTACGGGTGATTCCCAAGGCTACCGGATGATTCGGAATCCGGACCCCCAGTTCTTTACGCCGCAATCCCAGGGTCTTTTCAGTACCTCGGAGGGTTTTGAGAATAAATACATAGGGTCCCGGGGTAAGCCGATTGATGAGCCGAAACCGGGAGGTATCCATCTGGCACCATTCCCCGAATTGGGAAATAGCGGAACACAAGAGGGTAAAATACCGCTCTTCCCGCTCCCCTGAGAGGACCCGAAGCTTTTTGATACCTTCAGAGGATTTAAAAGAACAGGTTATGCTCCAACTGGTATCTGTAGGCAGCGCCACGAGCCTTCCCTCTGCAAGGGCCTGAGCCCCTCGAGCGAGAATCCGATCATCCATATTACCAGGAACAATGTATTCAACCATAGGATCCTAACCTTTTGTTGAAACCATACCTAAGCTGCATAGTATAAGTGTACCATACCTCGGGTTTCTTTTCTAGATTTTTCTACACTCCTCCGGTTCCATCCGGCTTATCCATAGGGTATGGGGACTTTATAAAATAGTATACAGAACTGTATAAAAGAATATACAACATGGACACTTCCGCAGGATTGTACTGATTTTACCCTGCCTGTTTTCTTGTAATAACAAGAATTATAATATTTTTTGTAGAAATAATCTTCATGGCATATAATTTGCTTATATTATTACTAAAAATGCTATCGGAGGATACTATGCGCACAGTACAGGGCAAGAAGAAGACCACTGCCTCAGGAGATGATGGTTTCCAGGCTTATTTTAAGCAGGTTAAGCGGATTCCTTTGCTCACGTTTGAAGAAGAATTGGCCCTATCTAAACGTATACAACAGGGAGATGCTGCGGCCCGTCAAAAATTAGTAGAAGCTAATTTACGGCTGGTGGTTAAAGTGGTCCAGACGTACCTTACCCTGGATGTTCCCTTTATGGATATGATTCAGGAAGGTAATCTCGGACTCATCCATGCCGCCGAGAAATATAGTCATGAAAAAAATGTCCGCTTTTCCACCTATGCTAATTGGTGGATTCGCCAGTTTGTTAGCCGCTTCCTATCAGATAAGCGACGGATCATCCGTTTGCCCTATCGGAAAGAAGCAACCTTCCGCAAGATCCGGCAAGCCTATCACCTATTAAGCCAGTCCCTTATGCAGCAGCCCAATACCAAAGCCATAGCCGGGGAAGTCGGAATTCCCGTAGAAGATGTGGAATTCATCATCGCCATGACTAACGGTCTAGTATCCCTGGATACAGAAGGGGATGAGGCATCACCGGCAGTGCTGGATATACATGAAGACTATACCTACAACCCTGAACGGGAGTTTTTCCAGAAATCAGCGCTGAAGGATACCCTGCAGATCTTGCTCAATCGCTTAAAAGACCAGGAGAAGCGGATCCTCATATACCGGTATCAGCTTAAAGGGAACAAAAAGTACAGCCTCAGGAAGATAGGGGATAAGATGGGCATTTCCGCTGAAACGGTCCGTCAGATCGAGATAAAAGCCCTGAAAACAATCCGCGTCCATGCCGAGGAATTTCGGGATAGCCTCTACGAAGAAGCAATGTAATCCCTGGACTCTGCCAGAAACACTGCCGGGGAGGGGGCTGTCCCTCTAGACCCTCGGTATAAGCTTCTAGCAGAGCCCTGCTATCGTGCATCATAGTTCTTTTTTAGCCATTTTTGGTATTCCCCGCTTTGAATCCCCTGAATCCATTGAGGATTTGCCAGGTACCAGTCTACGGTTTTTGCAAGCCCTGTTTCAAAATCGACACTCTGTTTCCACCCCAGTTCCTGTTTTAATTTTGAACAGTCAATCGCATAACGCCGGTCGTGTCCAGGCCGGTCTTTTACAAAGGTGATGGTAGCTTTTATGGTTTCTGGCGCTATGCCGGTCTTGCGAGACACCAGCGCAATGAGGGTATGAAGGAGGGTGATGTTTTCCCACTCATTTTCTCCACCGATGTTGTATTTCTCACCGATACGGCCGCTTTTAATGATGGTCCATAGGGCGCTGGCATGATCCTCCACATAGAGCCAATCCCGGATATTTTTACCGTCCCCGTATACCGGCAGCGTCTTACCCGAAAGCATATTAAGGATCATCAGGGGGATCAATTTTTCAGGAAACTGATAGGGGCCGTAGTTGTTTGAACAGTTTGAGAGGGTAACCGGCAATCCATAGGTGTGATGATAGGCCATCACCAAATGATCGCTTGAAGCCTTGCTTGCAGAATAGGGTGAACGGGGGTCATAAGGGCTGGTTTCGGTAAAATACCCCTTTTCCCCTAAAGAACCGTACACTTCGTCGGTACTGATGTGATGAAAAAGCACGCCTTCTGGGTTTGTTCCCCAGTACTGCCGGGCCGCTTCAAGAAGGGTAAAAGTCCCAAGAACATTGGTCTTGATAAACGCTTCTGGCCCTATAATCGAACGGTCCACATGGCTTTCTGCAGCAAAATGCACCACCGTATCAATCTCATAATGCTTGAAAAGTGATTGTACGAGCTCTGGGTTACCAATATCGCCAGGTTCAAAAAAATACCGCTTCCCCCCATGACGGACTTCAATGTCTTCAAGGCTGGCGGGATTCCCTGCATAGGTAAGGGCGTCTAGATTGATAATCCTCCCGGAAAATTCATGCTCTGGGCTTAAGAGCAGCCGGATAAAGTTAACGCCGATAAATCCTGCACCGCCGCTTACCAGCAGGTTCTTGCATGATCGCATATAAGGTACCTCCTTGCTTATTCACTAAGCTACCTGAAATGGTTTTAAAACCCGGTTAGTACGGACTTAGGGTCCGATGAAACTGGCTCCTGAAAAGCGGCTACACATCCGCTTTTTCCCATACTATAATACCCCTTCGGATCATGCAAGAGATATGCCGAAACCCCAGGATAAATCCATAGAAAACTTCT
>JAITAI010000080.1 GCA_031284195.1 Treponema sp. | reverse complement strand
AAAAAAGCCATGTCAAACGCTTTCCGGTGGTTGAATAGCTTCTTCGAAAAACTAAAGGTTCTCCGAAATGCCCATCTACCCCGATGCCTCAGCCGACAATGATTCCCCTCTATCCCCCTCCCGTGTGCTCTTTTCCACAATCATGACCGTCTTCCGCAAATGCTACCAGGAAGCTCTTCCAATCATCCATCGCTATCCGGTCATAGCTTATCCAAAGCCCTCTTATCCGCTTCCTCAGTTTTTAAGTCCCTCTTCCCCCATACAAACGCCACGATTTCCCTGCTTTCCCAGTGATATAAGCCATACGTTGCTCTTCTTTTTCCCCACATACCTCTTTCAAAACTCGTCTGTTTCTAGGCAGTCCTAGTGTGTCTTTTTTGGTTTTATCCGGTATTTCGTCGATGTGAGTACTTTTAAGAACGTGGTAATGCTGATTTTCAGCACGGCCCTGATGTCCCGTATGCCTATTCCCCGAACCACCATGATTTTTATCATGTCTTCAATCCAGAAAAGGATTCCCCGATAGGTACGGTCATGTTCGCTGATAAACGGGCGGCCGCAGTCTTTGCAACGGTAATGTGGTATCCCCTTATGTCTTTTCCCGTTTCTGGTTACTTTGTCACTAGGGCAAGGGGGGGCATGTGATTGCTATGGTTATTAGCATAATCTCATAGTATCTCTTTATGCCCCTATTGTCTTTACTCCCCCATCATACTTTGTAGATCACCACCGGAAAAGAAAGAGACTTACGGGTCTATTGGGTGTTCTTTTTGACTCAGCAGGGCGTCCGGTTATGGAGGGAAGGTTCCCCGATCCGTCCGGAATCAGACTTTAGTCAACCATATTGGTCAGGGTAAGATGTGGAGCAACGTTCACTAGACGAGGGATTCTGTAATGACTTACGGTGTCCAGTTTGAATAAGCCAAGCAAACTTGTTTACAGCTTGCGTTCATCCCAGGAAAAGCAGGTTTTGACCGGAACCGGATGTTTCAACGGGGTTTCGGGCTTGGTAAGGCTTTTGCTTGTTAATGCCAGCTTTTTCGTGTCTGTCTTGAAGGTGCAGTCGACGGGTGCCGGGCTGACCTGGAGCAATAAGGCTTTGATTTCCTCGGTAATGTCCGTTTTGAAATCCTCAAAACCAGAGAGGAAGCCCATGATGGACATGATGAAAGGGGCAAACAGGTTCCTGTATTAGTGTGGAAAAACTCCCATAAGCGCCTGAGAAGGATGATTAAGCCCTCATGGTATTTCTTGGGCCTTCCGCCTCGTTTTACCTGGTGAACCTGGTCCCAGGATACCAAAACAGGGGCGGCGTAGTCGTCCAGGATTTTATCTTTGTCTTTTTTGTGGGCCTTCTGGTAACGGCGGAGAATTGCCTCGATGATTTTTTTGTCTATCTTTCATGGCTAAGCCCAATGGCCTCTCCTTGCGGTAGAGACTATTGTAACGGGGGCTTGATTTTCAGTTTTGAGGTAATACGCCTCCTTTACAACCTTCCCTGAGCCGAGTATGGTTTAAGTATGGATAGCCTAAGATTCAAAAAACGATACCTTATTCTTGGCATGGGGGTCTTGCTGGTGGGCCTCCTGGCAGGTGTTTTTTGGTTCCGGGCGCCGGTGCTGTTCGTTACAGATGCCCCCTTTAATGCTCTATATGGTCTTCGGAGGGCCAAGATAAAACGCTTGGAAATTACCCTCAGGATGATGCGGCAGATTAAGCCGGTGCTTATCGGAGAAAATGCCGGTCCAGATATGGTGATGTTTGCAGTAGAAGAAGCCCATAGCGGCCCCTATGGAGTCTTGTTCCCTTACCGGTATTATGAGGGGGCTGAACGGTATATAGCTCAATTTCCCCAAGTACCGGTCTTTATCCTAGGAGCCCGGAACCGGGATCCCCAGGTCCCAGGGGGGATTTTCGTGGGGACCGATACCAAGTTGGACCTGTACCGGGCAGGGCTCTGCGCCGGCATTATTGCCCAGCATGAGGGTTCAAGGGGTGGAGAGCCCCTTTCTCAGGGGGAAATCCTATTCTTTCAAAACGAAGGAATTTCCACCGAATACCGGGAAGCCTTTAGTATGGGGCTTCGGGAACAAGGATTTACAAAAGAGCCAAAATATCTCAATATAAAACAAGATTATGCCGATAATTTACAAAACATTTCCTGTGTGGTTATGCAAGGGCAGGCGACCCTTTTTCTTGAACGGAATCTGGAGATACCGGTTATTCTATTTTCCTGGATTGATCCGGATCTAACCTCAAGGGCGGTAAAGCTGGTGGTAGATGATTCTCCTTGGGCACTAGCGGAGAAAACGATAGCCATGATACCAAGGAGGCAGGGAGAAGTTGTTCCTTCGGACTGGGTGTTTCCGGGGCAGCGAATAGTGGATAAGGAGGTTTTAGGTCATTTGAAAAAAGTGCTTCTTAGGAGTATACTTTAATAAAAAAATATTGTACAATAAGGATTAAGATAATATATACTTGGAGAGGTTTGACAAAGGTCTCATAAGTAAGTATACTATTAGTTGATCTTAAAGTTCCCTACATTGAAAAGGAGTATAGGATGAAACATGGTAGTTTCAGGGCTATTTGCTTAATTTTTTTGGCATGTATAGCAGTATTATCAGCTTTTGGTGATGAGCAGGCGGTGGCTCTTGAATCCAGGATTTTGGAGACGTTTGATCAAAATGATGAGTCTCTGTATGACTGGAAGGTTGAGGCTAGTAAATTCGCCACCAAAACCGATGAAGACTCATTCCCTAAAGTAACGTATGTTGCTACATGGCCTGCGGCACTTTTTGGGTCTAATCCGGATGGAGCAGACCTTAAGAGTCTTGGTATTTGGGGTCGTTTTGATCGCCGGGGATATAACTGGATTGATATGTATCCAGTAAAGGCAGGTGAGGAAGATGGAGGAGCGGTTGAAATTCCTATTCCTGGCCGGGTTCGGTATCTGGATATGTGGGTATGGGGATCCAATCTTAATTACCACATAGAAGCCTATCTGCGAGATTATCAGGGGGTAATTCATACGGTTAATTTGGGATCTATTGCCTATCAGGGATGGAAAAATTTGCAGGTTGCGATACCTAAGAATTTCCCCCAGGCTAAACGGGTACTTCCCCGGCTTGCTTCCTTAACCTTTGTTAAATTCCGGATATGGACGGCGCCTACTGAACAAGTAGAGAACTTCTATATTTATTTTGATCAGCTCAAGGTGCTTAGCGATACCTTTGAGGCGCCTTATGACGGTGATGAGCTGGCAAATCCTGCTCGGGTGCAGGAATTTTGGAATAGTGAAGGAGGTCTTTAATGAAGCGATTAAGTGGTATAGCCTTGTGTCTTTTGTTGAGTGGGGCTTTGTTTGCCCAAACTCAGGACGGGGCAGTTGGTTCCACGGATCCGAGTCGGATCGGGATTGATGCGGCTCAACAAAACCTGAAAGAGGTTTCGGTTGATAAATTCGAACACGACGGATATTGGCAGCCTACCATTTCTGTGGACAATGGGTTTATCAGTTCTCGGCTTTTTGAAGGAGCGCCGGCAGGGAAAGAACCTTTACCGGAAGAAGAGGGCATGGATATTCCTGATCAGCATGTATTGGGTACCCGGGTTGATTTCCTCCATCGGGGACATGTCAGTTTTACCTTGACCCCCCTACGGCCTATTCCCATTGAGGGGATAACTAAGACTATCTCTGTATGGGCAGTAGGACGGAACTTTAACCATGAATTAAAGATCCTTATCCAAGATTCTCTTGGCCGTCCCTTTGAGCTTTCTATGGGGAAGTTGAATTTCCAGGGATGGAAAAAACTGACCGTGGCGATTCCTCCTCAGGCTTATGATGGAAAAGGCGGTATTGTACAGCGGACTTATCATTATAATAACTATTTGGGTATTAAAGTTACCGGTTTCAGAGTCGATTGCGATCCTGCGGAAACAGTGGGGACTTACTATTTTTATTTGGATGATCTCCGGGCTGTTACAGACCTATTCCCTGAGAACAACCGAGACCCGGATGATATGGCTGACGCCTGGTAGAACCGGGAAGTTCAAAGGGTCAGTACCGGTTCTTTGAATGAGAGAGGGTTAGGGAAAGCATTCACCGCAATCTCTAGCCCTTTTTTATGCGGTACAATAAGATTAATACTTCATCATCCTGCTAGAGTACAAATAAAAAGTAAGCTTAGATGTAAAGAAAAACAGCGAGGGGTTGTTTTTTAAAGTTTTGAGGGTATTGCAAAACTAACCGGGTTTTGAAATAGCCTCCTTATTTTTAAAATTAAACGAACCAGGAAAAAATCGCCCAAAACCTGCTTTATAGGAGTGTATTTTTTTATAAGTCTTTACTGGTGTTGGTACTGTTAGCAAAGATTGAAATACAGGCGCAGCCTATGGGAGGATACAGGAGGGAAGGGGAAGGCATATGGAGAGAAACAAGCGCTTGTATCCGATAAGTGAGGAAGTATTTAAGCGGAAGGTTTTGCCCATCATTGAAGGGGACTACATCTGGAAAGGGGGTCTGCCCCCAGTATCCCATTACAAGGCGTTTTGCGGGATTCTGTATATCCTGAGGACCGGCTGTTCCTTGAGGGATGTAGTTGAGGGGTACGGCTATGGGCATGTGATCTATGACCGGTTTTCCCGGGGGTTATAGGGGAAAATCTTGATAAGGCTCAAGGAGGAGGAAGGGAAAGTATTTAGGGAGGTGATAATAGACAGCACGACGATGAAAGTCCACCGGCCCGGAGGCGGGCAAAAAGGAGGCAGCAGACCAACGGGAAGAGTCGAGCGGGGATAAGCATGACGTTTCACGTGGTGATAACCAGGGATGGGAAGCTTATTGAGGGGCTTTTGACCGGAGGGGAGGTTCATGTGGCAGAACTGATCGAAGCTAGAGTCGGATATGCGGTGCTTGGGGACCGTGGGTATGACCGTAACGAGTTTCGCAGGGAGTTGGAAGGGAATAACCATAGGGCGGTAATACCGGGGAGAAGGAACAGGAAAGTAGAGATAGGCTACGACAAAGAGACGTATAAGAAGCGTGGGCTGATAGAGAGGATATTTGGGAAACTGAAAGAGATGTGGGGTGTCACGTAAAATGAGAATTGCACGGGAGGTCCGGAATCTCAATAAAGCTATACAAGATAAAGACTTATTGACAAAAACACGACAAAGTCTCTGCAAAAAAAATGCCAGAAAACCGATAATCCTGGCCGAACCCTTTAAGACCCTTTAATGGACTTTAACTCCTTGTATTATATAGACTTATCTGAAGGCTTACTTGCAAAGGCGCAAATAAAAAGCCTGAAAATAACCTTGAAAGTGGGGAATCATCCTATTTCTCGGACGACCGCACGAACTCGCCCAATAATCCTAAAAGACTCGGCATGATAAGCAATTTCTTCTTCCGGTTTAAACTCTTTGGCCAAGACATATCTTTTATTATTATCAAACCGAACATGACTAATATACAAATCAGCATTGACCCGATACACATAGACCCCGTTCCCATGCCACCCGGTAGCCTGAAATATAGCTACATCTCCAGCATTAAGCAATGGAGCCATCAGGCCATTGAAGACTATCATAGCCCGAAGGTCGGTACTGTATTCCCGAAAACGTATAGGAATAGGAACAAGCATAACAGGATAATCACCGGAATATGCTTTAGGAGTAGGAATCTCCTTGCTAAGGTCGAACAGAAATACCTGCTCCTTAGTTAAAAGCGGGATTGTATACAATGGAAGTCCATTTGGGTTTACCTGAAAAGGATCGGTTATCATGTTGACATTACCGAAATTCTCTACAGACCCATTTGCATTATTAATAGCCATCCCAACCATACCAGAATTAACAATATCTTGCTGAGATATGTTGGGGGACTTAGCAAGAAATATTTCCCCATTGCCGGAAAAAACCAATCAATACTTATCCAAGTTTATATATTCCGAGTATAAACTCCTTAGATGGCTCCCTTGCTCCACTAACGAATTCGGAAATAATCCCCTGTGAAACCCCTAACTTAGAAGCCAATCCAACTTGATTTATTTTAAGAACCTTCATTCTCTCTTGATATTCCATAAATTTCCTTATTGATAATATATTGAAATTTCTAATATTTTTGTTGACATATATTGGAAAAAGTAATATATTAAAATCAATTGGTTATAATAATAACCGTTATTAATATCCGATAGGAGAATTTTATACTCGAACCCTATCGGAAAAGAGTAAAAAGGACCCATAGAGAAGCCCAATGGATAAAGTATTAGATGGTTCTTAAACGGATCACCCAAGACGACATAGCTGTAAGCGCTGGATGTTCTCAGCCTATGGTATCACAAGTTATTCGGGGTCGCAAGCGGTTTATGAATCAGGGTTAGCGCACTATGCAGAGGCAGCCGGAGGCGAATTTGGGACGAAGTCAGAATTGAACAGCAAGGTTTCCAAATAGTCCTCAGACCATCCCATTTGTTGAACGCGACCTTTGACGCTCGTTTTAGACTCCTTGTCTGATCGGGTTACAGTTAAGGCTATTTTTCTAATTAAAGCTATATTTTGTGGGCTGTAGTCTTTCCTTATGCGGTAGGTGTCTTCCCTAAATGCCACATCCAGCACATAATGAAGCGAGTTCTCTATACCCCAATGCGCGCGAACAGGTTTTAATCCGCCCCCAGGCTGGAAATAAAATATCTCCTGCCGGTTTTTCTTTCATTGCCTATTTCCCGCGTCTCTTCCACCATCCCTATTGTGTTTATTGTATTCCACTGCGGAAACTCTTTTTTTATCCATTCTACATCGTTACTCACCGCATAATCACGGCTTTCATTTCGTCCGTGTTTCCGCTCATTCGTTGATGTTGTCTTAAACTTTATATGTTTGATTTCTTTTAGCGGTTTGTTAAAGTCCAATATCTCCCAATACTCTTTTGCCGCTTTGTGTAAATCCCCTGATTGCCCTTCAGAGAAAGCACATAATCACTCTTCTTTTCCACGATTTTCTCCGCTATCCTCTTTTGACATCCCATTGCGTCATCGTTACTATAGCCCCTTCTACCGCTATCTTTTCCAATAACGCCGGTATTGCCGTTATCTCGTTATTCTTTTCTTCCGTTTTTATTTGCCCGAACACAAGCCGGTTCTCCGTAGCCCACGCACTTACTATGTGTACCGGTTTTACATCCTCTTTCGTTTTGAAGTTGCTTTTGGCCGCCATTCCGCGTACTGTTTTTCCGTCTATCGTTATTACTTCTTATTTTATTGCTTTCTTGATGTCCCTGACCCAGTTCATAAAGCATCTTTCAAGAAACTCGCTCTTTATGGCGCATAGTACACGCCGGTACACCTCATGTTTTGGTATCCCCTGGTTTATGGCCAAAAACTTACTAAGTCATTTCTTTTTCGCTAATCCGTAGCGTTCTATGGATTCCTAGCCGTCTGTGCCGCTCATTATTGCTAAAAAAGATATGATTATCACTTATATCAGCGGATATTTTTTATTTTTGGTTTCCCTACGCGGGTCTTTTATACCGGCAAAATAGTCCATTAGCGGCGGTAACTTTTTCTCCCCCATATATTCTCTCCAAAAATTATTATTTCCCTTTAACTTACCACACTTCTCCTTTTGCCGCACTCCTTTTTTACTCTATTCATCCTTCTATCTCCTTGCCACCACTCTGTTTCATAGTGCGCTCACCCTGCTATATCCGTAAATGTTTATTGCTTTTTCATGCTCTCTATGCTATACTCTATCCTTCCCGATTTAATCAGCGCTTCCTTAGAGAAATAAGCAGGAATCATTACCTAGAATTGGCAGACAATCTCTTTAAAGAGAGGTAGGCTATCTCTAGAGAGATAAGCAGGCAATCATTAGATAGTGTATTGCCTAAGCCGAACTTGCCGTTTTCGGGCAAGCCATAAGGTGGTTCAAAGTTCGGCGGCCTGGGCCTGCCACGAACTTCGCCTGTTGATATATGTAGTATGCAGCTTTTCTCTGCATTCCGCACACCCTATTCCCATCCTACCGAAAAACACATCGTCAGGCGACAGGTAATAACGCGCAGCGTACAACCGCTCGCCTTGGTCATACCCCATCCGCTCTATCGTGTCTTTCCCGTTCAAATACGCCGCCTGCCGCACATGTTCACTCTTGAATGTCCAGTGAAACCGCTCAAGCTTCCCGTTGCTCTGCGGATGCACGGGACTGGTGAAGCTCTGCTCCATCTCCACTAGGTTCACCCGTTCCCGGAAATCCTTTGAACTGAACGGTGAACCCTTATCCGTGATAAACCGGGGATGGGCCTGTGGATACAAGTCCCG
>JAITAI010000068.1 GCA_031284195.1 Treponema sp. | reverse complement strand
CTCAAAGGCGTTTATGCATCGAACTCTTATCGTAATATCATGAGGAGTACTATGACAGCAATACAGGAGACTATCAGACGGGTATATGTGGAAAAGAGAGAAGGATTTACCCTTGAAGCTGGGCGCTTACAACAAGAGCTCGCCAAGTTCTTGGGGAGCCGCTACCCGGAGCTTGCCTCCTTACGAGGGATCCGGCTCCTGCATCGCTACGATGTGGCTGGTCTCACCGAAGCTCAGTTTAAACACGCGGTGGCTTTGGTGCTTTCCGAACCCCAATGCGATAGGGTGTTTTACAGCCCTTTGATCCCGCGGAATGACCGGTATTTTGGGATCGAGTATCTGCCGGGTCAATACGATCAACGAGCTGATGCAGCAGAACAATGTATTGAGCTGATAACCGGGGTTAAACCGCGGGTAAGGACCGCCCGGTTTTATATTTTACAGTCCCCGGTCCCCCTATCGGATGCAGCCCTGGAAGAGGTGAAACAGTACCTGATCAATCCGGTGGATTCCCGGGAGGCTTCGCCCTATGCCGTCCTCAAGGAAGCGAAACCAGAAGTCCGGGATATTCCAGTACTGACTGGATTTTCCTATACCGCAGCGCTTGCTGAGCTGAGAAAGCGTTACGCTTTAGCCATGTCTGAAGAAGATCTCCGGTGCTGCCAATCTTATTTTATATCTGAATCCCGTGACCCGAACCTGGCGGAACTGCGCCTGTTGGATACGTACTGGTCCGATCATTGTCGGCATACCACCTTTACCACGGAGTTAGATATGCTCAGAGCCGATGAAAACAGCCCTGAGCAAGAAGGAAATATCCCGGATCCAGCCCTCAAACAGGCGCTGGCTCTATACGAAGCTGCCCGGAAGTATGTGTACGATGATCAAGAGGAACAACCTAAAAAGACCCTGATGGATATAGCTACCATTGGGGCCAAGGTGCTCAAGAAACAAGGGCTCCTTGAGGATATGGATGAATCCAAGGAAATCAATGCGTGTACCATCAAGGTTTGGGCTGAATGTAAGGATGGAGATAAAAACGTCCTAGAGCCGTGGCTCCTCCTGTTTAAAAATGAGACCCATAACCACCCCACGGAAATTGAACCCTTCGGGGGAGCCGCTACCTGTTTAGGAGGGGCCATCCGGGACCCCCTTTCTGGGAGGGCCTATGTGCATCAGGCCATGCGCATCACCGGAGGCGGGGATCCCCGGGTCCAGTTATCCGAAACGCTGCCGGGGAAGCTACCCCAGATCAAGATCGCCCGGGAATCTGCAGAGGGGTACGCTTCCTATGGTAATCAGATAGGGCTGGCCACTGGACAGGTAGCAGAGTGGTACCATCCTGGGTTTCTCGCTAAACGGATGGAACTTGGGGCTGTGATTGGAGCAGTACCGGCAGCCTGGGTGAGACAGGAGGAACCGAAAAAGGGAGATCTGGTGATCCTCCTAGGGGGTAAAACCGGCAGGGACGGTATCGGAGGAGCCACCGGTTCGTCTAAGGCCCACACCGGTGAATCCGTGGCCAGTTCCGGTGCGGAAGTGCAGAAAGGAAATGCCCTGGAAGAACGGAAGCTCCAGCGCCTATTCCGTAACCCTCAGGTAACCCGTCTTATCAAAAGGTGCAATGACTTTGGAGCTGGGGGAGTTTCGGTGGCAGTGGGAGAATTAGCGCCAGGACTTACTATAGATTTGGATCAGATCCCCACGAAATATACCGGTTTGGATGGTATAGAACTAGCTATTTCCGAATCTCAGGAACGGATGGCAGTGGTGCTTGCTCCAGATGATGTGGCACCCTTTATCCAGTATGCCCGCGCTGAAAACCTTGATGCCTGTGTCATCGCTAAAGTTCTTGCAGGTGACCAGGATGCCGCCTCAGTGCCCGAGGGAGTGGCCGGTCCACGGCTTTGTATGCGCTGGCAGGGTAAAACCATAGTAGACCTGTCACGGACATTCCTCAACTCCGGCGGTGCGGTACGATCTGCCCATGTGCTCCTTCCCGGTCTATCCCTGGAGAATCCAGTCCCCTCAGACAGAACGGAAAAGGAGCTTCCCCTTTCGGCAGCGTGTGTATTGGAACTGCTGAAACAAGAACTAGGTTCCCTCCGCTCATGCAGCAGGCGGGGACTGCAAGAACGGTTCGACGGTTCTATTGGTGCGGCCTCAGTACTCTTCCCCTGGGGCGGTAAAGAACAGGGGACCCCTGAATGCGGGATGGCAAGCCTACTTCCTGCTTTAGACAAGCAGAGCTGTACCGCAAGCCTCATGAGTTTCGGGTACAACCCGGATCTGAGCAGTCACAATCCTTATACCGGAGCAAAGGGCGCTATCCGGGAAGCCCTAGCCAAAATCGCCTGTCTTGGCGGTGATCCTTGGACCAGTAGGCTTTCCTTACAGGAATACTTTGAACGCCCTGAAACCGCTGAATCCTGGGGAAAACCTGCTGCTGCCCTCTTAGGTGCTTTGGAAGCCCAGCTCGTCTTGAAGGTCCCCGCCATTGGAGGTAAGGATTCTATGTCGGGAACCTATCAGGATGAGGCCCGGGGGATTCATATTACCGTTCCCCCAACCTTGGTGGCCTTTGCCGTGGGCACTGCCCCGGCAACTTCGGTCTGTTCCGGCGCTTTAAGTGGAGAACCTGGGAACCCCATTCTCCTACTGTATCAGGATCCGAAGAAGGATGAATGGGACACCTTTAAGGCAAATATGGAAACCCTCATGAGGCTGCATCGTGCCGGACTGGTCAAGGCTGCATACCCGATCGGCCCTGGGGGGATGGCCGCAACTTTGGCGGTAATGGCTTTTGGCAATACTGTGGGTCTAGAAGCGGAAGCGGAAATCTTCTCCTTAGTTGACCATCCAAACTACCAGGGTTCGGTGTTGGTAGAACTAGACAGAACCGCCGGTTCCAAGGATGAGCTGGTCCAGGCACTTGCAGGAACCGGTGCAGGGATGATGGGGGCGAAGGTAATCCCGGAACCGTTTTTCCGGATCCGGTTGAACCACGGATCCGGGGAGCTTTCCCTCCAGGTTCTCCGTAAGGCTTATGAATACCCTCTTAACGCGGTGTATCCCCAGACTTCTCAGGGAAGGACCGTAGCGGAGCAGGAGAATACCCTCAAGGAAACCTTTGCCTTTGAACCTATGGAGGTGAGAAAAACCGGGATCCCCCCTGGCCATGCAAGGATTACTATTGGTTCTATAACAAACTGCAAAGGACCGCTGGTGGTGCTGCCGGTATTTCCAGGGACCAACTGTGAATGGGATATGGAACGGGCCTTTCGTAGGGTCGGCGGGGATACCCAATTGGTCATATTCAGAAACCAAAATCAGGCTTGTATTCAAGAATCCATCATGGAATTGGCTATAGCCATTGGAAAAGCCCAGATCCTCGCGCTTTCAGGAGGATTCAGCGCCGGAGATGAACCGGAAGGATCCGGGAAATTTATCGCCAATGTGTTCCGGGCTCCTCCCATCATGGAAGCGGTAACCCAGCTCCTGGAAGTACGGGACGGCCTCATACTGGGGATCTGTAACGGCTTCCAGGCCCTGATCAAACTAGGACTGGTACCCTACGGTATGTACCGTGAGGCAGATGCAACCATGCCGGCCCTGACCTTCAACCGGATCGGCCGCCATGTTTCCCGGATGGTCCGTACTATGGTGATGTCTAACCGTTCTCCCTGGCTTTCCCAAGAAGCGGCAGGGAGCATCCATGTGATCCCGGTGAGTCACGGAGAAGGACGCCTAGTCATCCGCAAAGACCAGGGAGAGGCCCTATTCGAGGCAGGGCAGGTTCCATTCTGTTATGTGAATGCTGCAGGGATGCCCACCGGTGCGGAACCGGATAATCCCAATGGCTCTGATTTTGGCATCGAAGGACTCACCAGCCCTGACGGCCGGATCCTGGGAAAAATGGGCCACTCCGAGCGTTCTGGGGCATACATTCATCGCAACATTCCTGGAAACAAATACCAACGTATTTTCGAGGCAGGGGTGGGGTATTTTACCTGAAGCTGCTCCCCTAAGTCCTAGTATCTGCTGAAGAGCCCCCGGCCTTTACCAAATCTGAGCCACTTGCCGTTATTCCGTTTCCCTCCTTCTTCCAGGAATTTAAAGATAAAAGCGGCAAATTCCACCGTATTACTGGATTCAGAGGCGGAAAAACCCAGGATTCGAAAGGGTTCTTCGAGGGATGAATTCAGTAAGCCCTGAGTAAAGGCCCGAAAGGACTCCACCGCAGAAATCCCCATAAGATCCGGGGCTTCGTCTTTTCCTCCTCCTGGATCAAGCTCAGACAGTACCAGGGCCAAGGTTCCTGTTTTTTTTACCCTAAAGAGAGCGGTTAATTCCTTTACCAAAAAAAACCAGCCCTTGATATGATCGTTTACCATTATTTCAATTTCAGGGGCCACCAACTCTCCCGGATGTTTCCGTACTGATGGGGGTACACATATCAGAAGCGCCTCATTGATATGTTCCAGCCGATTTTCAGCGGCCAAGATCAGGGTACGGGCCGAAACCGGACTTCCTGGGTTCCAATGGAGTGGAATCAGGGATTCTGCTGCAGGAAGGGTCTTAGCCTCTACGGGATCCGCCAGACGATTAGGAATAAACGCTGCGGCAAAATATTCAACCCGCTTAGCTGCTTCCACTGCCACTGCAGCGGATAAAGATGATTCATTTCCTGCTAGTAAGATACCCCTGGTCATATCTCAAGTGTATACATCTCAGCCCCTTCACGCAATGACCTAGGGACCTATAAGACTTCGTTATATTATATAGCGTTCTATATTTTGTATAACTGGGTTATGGGCATCCTTTGATTCATGGGGACCTAGGGTCCGATACTCATGACTCTTAGAGAAAGTGGTCTAACGCCCCTTTTCTCCTTTAGAAATCTCAGGAACTCTTGATTAGGCTTAGGTTAATCGGTGTTTCTTATGTATCTTTAGCCGGACAAAGCCGGCAGTTCCTTCGCTTGTGGGAAATGGGCCGGGCTTTTAGGGTCTAGGGTGTACTAAGAAAAGGCGAGGACCACCGTACCTCCTCTCTAGTCTTTATTTCTAGGATAAAGCCATGGAAAACTTCCGGGAGGTTGTGGAGGGCTTCTCGGTCATCTATAGAAGTACACAATTAGCCGCGTCCCTCAAAAGACCGGTTCGTTCCCCAGGAACAAGTCCTCGACCAGAGGCGCTTCAGCCCGATACAGCTAACCGGTCATTCCGTTCCGGAGAATAAGCCTCACTTTTTACGGGATCTTACCTCTCTTCCCAAGAAAAGAGTAAGGACCTCTACCATCTCAAAGGTTTCTATACGTTTCCTGCTTTATCTTGGGATAGGCAGTCAATAACAAGCAAAAATTTCACCCTTCGACTTAACTTCCGGCATATGCTTGAGAAGCAGGTGTTACCGAAAAAACTATTTGAAACGATAAACACCGTGTTGGAAGAAAAGGGGAGGATACTGCGTGGAGGGAGCATAGTAGACGCGACGATCATAGAGGCGCCGGCATCAACGAAGAACCGGGCAAAGAGTCGGGACTCTGAGATGCATCAGTGCAAGAAAGGGAACGAATGGCATTTCGGGATGAAGGCGCATATAGGGGGATGGTGCACAGCGTAAGAACGACTGCGACGAAAGTAAACGACAGAGCGGAGGCGGGTAAAGGGATAAGGGAAGATGACGGGTTTGTGAACGCCGATGTCGGATATACGGGGATAGAAAAGAGAGAAGAGATAAAAGAATACAAGCATGTATCGAAGGTGGAATGGCGGATGAACAAAGGGAAGGGTGTGGATAGGAAACGAGAGGCGGCATTGTATAAGGAGCCGATGAAGCATCTTGAATACCTAGGGCAGCCTGAAGGGGAAGGGGAACGGGAAATAGAGTATATGAAGTCGAAAGTGAGGAGCAAAGGAGAACATATCTTTTAGAGAGTGAAGCGGCTATTCGGATACCGGAAAGCGGTCTACCAGGGAATTCTGAAGAACAGTGGGCGGTTGTATAAGGTGTTTGCGAGCGCGAATCTGTTGAAATGGGCGTGGATGATGAGGCCGGTAAAACGGGTGAGGGAAGCCTGGTAGGGGTCCGTCTTTTTTTCTGGGAAGGGGGAAAAGGATAGATCGGAGGGTCAAAAGTCCTATTAAAGGGTGTAAAAACGGCCTATCATGAGACTTTCTCTTTTTTGTCCGCTAAAACACCCTCAAAATCGTTTCCCGGTAATTAATCAGTGCTTCCCTAGGG
>JAITAI010000053.1 GCA_031284195.1 Treponema sp. | reverse complement strand
GACCTTGAAAGGACCTTCTGAAAAAATGCTTACCAAAGGAATAACCGGAATATCCAATTCTGCGGCAATGAAAAAGGCCCCTGGTTTAAATGGCTCAATCTGCTGGTTGTATATATAACAGTCCCCTTCAGGGTAAAAATGGATAAACCGGCGATACTGGAAGGCGGTTTCGCAGATAGCCAGCATTTGCTGTAAACCCTGCCGTCCTTGAGGGAGGGGCACCCCTCCAAGGAGACGGATAAAGGTACCGAGGATAGGGGTTTCAACGGTCTCTTCCAACAAGGTATGCCAGGCACGGTAGGGCAGTACGGCGCCGCTTACCGAAACCGGGTCCAGCCAGGTGGTATGATTGGATACCAAGATGGCCCGGGAAAAGCCGGTGAGTTTTTTCCGGTCTTCATACCGAATTCCATAGATCATACGGTTGATCAGGTAGGCCAGGGGCCACAAGGTATAAAAGGTCATGGACGAAGCGATTCTAAAAGGAAGGGAGCAATCAATTAAAGGACTACCGTGTTTATAAGCCATGGGGATTGGTGTGTCGAGCCACTTACCTCATTTCTGGGAGCTGGTATTTTTAAGCATGCTCTGTACAAACTGATTGGTCGGATATACACTGAGGGCCTTTTGAAACCAGGGCTGGGCCTCCATATATTGCTTTTGCTGATAATAGGCATAGCCAATGGCAGTATAAACATTGAACCGATCATCCTTTTGTAAGATCACATCGGGTTTGTGGATAATATCCTGCATCATCTGTATCCCTCGCTTGTAATTATTAAAGGGCGCAGGAGCATACACGTACCGTGCGGCGATCATATACAGTGCCGCTCCGTTCCGGGTATCCAGTTCCAGAGCTTTCTTGGCATAGCTTGCTACTTTGCCTCCATTTGCCAAGGCATAGGAGACCGGCCGTACTGCACAGGACTGAGAGATGTGTTCCGCCAGCATTTGCCAGCCTTCAGTGGTATCTCCCTCCTGAAGGGCTGTAGTGGCCCAGGTTATGCCCTGCTCATACTGGGCCGCAGCCTCCTCTTTCCGGCCTTCATACTGATAGGCCCGTCCCAGCATATAGGCGCAACGGGAAAGCATGAGATACCGGGACTGGCCGGAGAGGTTTTTCTCGGTTTCTTGTATGGTTTGCTTATACAGGCTCACCAGGGCGTCGGCGCTGAGGTTCTGTTCATAAACCGCATCCCTTAAGGGTATAAACCATGAAGGTAAAGAATCTCCATAGAGGAGCGTACAATTTACCGCACATAACAGCAATAAAAGCATTTTTAAATAAAAAAATCCATTTTTGTTTTTTAATCTCCAGGGCAGAGGATCCGCCAAAGCCCTGGTTCCTTGGATACTACAAGCCTATAGGGGTTCCGGGTTTAAGTATATCCTGGATCTGCTCATAGGGGAGCAGCACCTCTATAGAACCCATCACATAAGGGGCTATTTCATAGGGATCCCAGTGGAAACCCAATCCTTCAGGGGTGAGGAAGAAATTGTCCGGTACCTCCACTGTATCCTCAAAAAAGCCCCCCTGGGAAAGGGGTTCATCCGGTTCAAGGTTTGCCTCACTCCGCAATGCTTGGGCAACAAGCACTTCCAATCGAGACCGAGAAGCTGGTTCTATAAGGTCTTCCAGAACTAGGCGTTGCACCCTATGGGTATCCTGGAAAATGACAAAATAACGCTTTTCCCGCATACCGTGAGCGCCTCCCAGGTAATATTCGAGATTCCGGCTTATCACCAGAACCTGGGGCCGGGGAGCACTGGCTTCCAAGGTTTCGGTATACTCCCAATTCAGAGTCCCTAGAAATTGATCCTTATACTCATCGAGGAGCATCGGGGAACTCTTCATGTCGAAATACTGATCCCCATACTGGGTAATGAGCCGCTCGGTATATGCCTGGGGGCTCAGGCCATCATATAAAAGCTCCTGGATAAGCTGCCCGAGAGAACCGGAAGTATCTGATACGGTTATGTTCAGGGTCATCCGGGGACTTCTTTCCTCCTGGTCAGGATAGAGAAGAAGGATCTCCTGTTCGGTATGACTGAGGAAGCGAGGCGCTTCGACTGCTTCAGACTTTGGTGTACTGGTACACCCGGTGATAAGCAGGGGACCTAAGAACCAAAGCAGGGATAAGGGAACATACCCAAACCCCTGGCGTCTGTTTATTTTCTTCATACCTTAAGTATAGGACATTGATGAGCCGGTACCAGCCTAAGGCCCATAGCTTTTGCATTTTAGGTTAAACCAATCATCTCTTGGCCGGTTTTGGTGTAGACCATGGTATCCGGCGGTACCGGGGAGGTGATCCACACATTACCCCCGATGATGCATCCCCGGCCAATGACGGTTTCCCCTCCCAGGATAGTTGCCCCGGAATAAATGGTTACATTGTCTTCTATGGTGGGATGCCGTTTCTGGTTCGCCTCTTCCTTTTTGACCGAGAGCGCCCCTAAGGTAACCCCCTGGTATAGCTTGACGTTCTTACCGATCACCGTAGTTTCCCCAATGACCACCCCGGTGCCGTGGTCGATGAAAAAAGATTCCCCGATGGTCGCTCCAGGGTGGATATCGATACCGGTACGGCCGTGGACCAGTTCGCTCATCATCCGGGGGATGAGGGGTACCTGCCGGTTCCAGAAGAAATGGGCAAGCCGGTGTACGGTAATGGCGTCAAAACCAGGATAGGAAAGGATCACCTCTTCAATACTCTTGGCCGCGGGATCCCCTTTAAAGGCGGCTTGCATATCCAGGGCCAGGGCCGCGCGTATCTTGGGGAGTTCTTCAAAAAAGTCGTCTGCAATGAGTTCCGCTACTGCATGACATCCTGCATAGCCGCAGGATAAATCCCGGTAACCGATTCGGGAAGCAAAAATAATGCTCTTTTCTATCTCCCGTACCAGATCCCGGGCAATATGGTAGGATTTTTCCGCGGTAATTAAGTGCAGGTTATTATGATCCAGCTCTTCATGCTCCCGGAATCCGGGAAAGATGAGTTCGTCCAGGTCCCGGAGTATGTCTTCAATGCTCTCCCGGCTGGGAAGATTTACCCCTCCGGTATGATTCACCAGCCCATAAGACCGGTATGAATTAACTAAGGTTTCGATACTATCATTCAGCCGATTCATCTTATCCTCCCTTGTTCATGAGTATACTGCCTTCTTTCCTACCATATACCCCCAATGAGTTTCCATTACCGGATATCTGCTACTGCCTACCGGAGAAAAAGGCCTGAATCTGGGGCTCTCTTTCCCGGACCGCCTGTTCCCCAACTTCGATGAGTTCCTTTTTCCTGAAAAAGTTAAAAGGACTGGCCTGATCTGCGGTATAGAGGGTAAGATCCGCCGGGGCGCTCCTCTTCCGCTCCATCGTGTTAATGGCTACTTCAATAGCCCGATACACTATATGCGGTCCGGTTTTCAAGTCCGAAGCCAGTACGGTCTTAAAATGGTACACATCTACTGCCAAAACCCGCCTAAAACCCACGTCCCGGGCAATATACACCGGCATATTGTCTGCCAAGCCCCCATCCACGAGACATTGGGATACCAAACCTTCCTTCTCTTCAACCAAAGGTTCAAAAAAAGCAGGAAAGGACATCGAAGCCCGGATGGCTCGTGCTACAGAACCAGAACTAAACACCAGTTCTTTACCTGAAACGAGGTCTACCGCATTGCAGCGGAAGGGGATCTTCGTTTCTGCAAAGGTCTTCCCCTGGGTAAGGACTTCAAACAGCTTGAGGATCCCCTGCCCTGAATCAACCCCGCGGCGGGTAGCGAAATTTCCCAGCATCTGACCGGTTTGAAAAACCTTACCTACCGGACCGTTTAACTTAAACACGAAACTATCCAAGTAGGCAGTGATATCGAATTCTTCCAGTACAAACCGGGTAAGTTCTGCAGGACTGATACCGCAGGCGTAGAGCCCTCCGACAATGGCCCCCATGGAGGTACCTACCACCAGGGAAGGCTCTGGAAACCCCCGGTCCGCGAAGGCCTTCAAAATTCCCACATGGGCAAGCCCTTTAGCCCCGCCCCCAGAGAGAACCAATGCCCATTTTAGTTTTCTATACTTTTTATTTTGCTTCATCTCTAATCATATACTTGTCCTCGTTCCTTTTCTTCTTTAATTTGAGAAAAATGAAGCAGGATACAGAAGAACCTTATCATTTGAGGCTTTTTCATGCGTTTTCATATTTTTTCATACAGATCAGATTTTGAAACAACCTCGTTTTTATACAAAATAGTACATTTCCTCCGGGCAAACAAGGGGTCTTTACCCAGGGCCCCTGCATTTACTTTCCGAAAAGGACTGTGAACATATAATCGGCACACATGGAAGCGGCGAACCTTCGTTTGGGACCGCTCATCCGGGTGATATGCGTTTCCGGCAACG
>JAITAI010000041.1 GCA_031284195.1 Treponema sp. | reverse complement strand
ACACCCAGGGCAGAGAGGGCGGTTCCCAAGCCAGAATCGAGCAGCGCGACCCGTTCAATGGGCAAGGTGAGGGTTATGGTACGATTGGAATCGTCCCGAATCGTAATAGTCTGGGATGGAGCCTGGGTCTTAGGCGCAGCAGCCTTGGTATCTGCACCGGCTTTGGCGTAAGCAGTATTTGCCAAGGTCATGGCGAGTAAAGCCGCGAGTATCGCGGCTGGTACGGTCTTGTAAAACATCTTAAATCTCCTTAAATACCGGTCATGAGCTGTTTATACAAACAGTTAAAGAAAATAAACAAAATAAACAAAAAAATTATTTTACACAGGTAAACATGAAGACCCTTTTGGGATACACCGGATCCCCATGACAAGACTCCTGTTCCTGGGACACTGAAACATCTCCGAATCCTGCTTCATGGAACAATGCCATTACCGCCTCCGCGGAAACCGCCCGGTTCAAGGGGAGTTTCCTTTCGGTTTCTTCGCTATAATGATGGCCGATATGCTGGTCTTCAGTACGCGGCGCATAGTCGGCATAGGCTTTACCTCCGGGCTGTAACACCCGCCACCATTCACGAAAAGCCCGCACCGGCTCTGCAAGGGTCCACAAGACATGCCGGGCACAGAGTAAGCTGAAGGTGTTATCCTGGAAAGGTATGGTTTCCGTAAACCCCTGTACCCACTGTACCTTGAGTCTTCGGACAGCAGCTTTCTCCCGAGCCTGGGAGAGCATGGTTTCTGACCAGTCCAGGCCCGTAACCGCTAACCCCTGTTCTGCGGCAAGCAAAGCCACAAATCCTGTACCTGTGCCCACATCAAGGACCTTTGTCTCCCTCTGGGGGACTGAGGAAAATAATGTGGTCCAGGGGAGTCTTTCCTGTTTGTCTTGGATACCATGGGCAGGTATTTCATCGTAATGCACCCCATCGGTATTCCACCGGGATTGCATTTCTTCCCGTAATACATCCATAGCAATGTTGAATTCCCTCCTTAACCTATAAATTGGTGTATCACAGAGGGCTTATTACAAAAAAACCACTCCGGTGATAAAACCGCCTTCAAGGGGTTTTTATAACCTTCGTGGTTACACTATCGAGCTGAAAGTACAGGGTGTACTAATGGATCTAAAACGTACTACCGGTCTTCATAACCGGCAGATTTACCCTACCATTAAGTCGCCGGTATGTCAAGGGATTTTGAAGCATTTTCTAGGATAAACCTCTAGTAATTCCTTTATATCGGATAGAGGCTCCACCAGTCCCCTATAGCTCATATTAGCCTTGTTGCTTCTATGGCACCCCTTTAACGCTCGAATTGGTATATCCTCATCTCCTTTCCATTAGGCGATTCAGTTATAGTACCAGGGTATCGCCAAAAATCACAGAGGAAAAGGTACTTGGCGCATCAGCAGTTGCTAAACCGAAAGTCGGCTCATATTCAATGAAAGTACCAATGATTGTCCCCTCAGGTTTAAATTCCCCTGTTGTAAGGAGAGAAATCCACACCCGCTAGCGCTACTGCCGAGGAATCAGGTTCGGGAACGGGCGTTCCTTTGTATCTCTGAGCCACTTTCAAAACTCAGTTAGGGCGGACCATACTTCGATGCAACTGGCTCTTGGAAAAACGGCCTCAAGTCCGCTTTTTTCCTTACCGTTCCGGTTGCGGTTTCAAAATGGGCTATTGTGAGCCCTCCGCTCCTGTGTATCCAGGTTTCCTGTGAAGGGTAATTGCCTTAAAAAGTCCATCGGAGTAGACTGATTCCTATTCATGGCTATTAATCCCCGTTTTCAAAGACTTGCCCTGCTCACCGGTTCTGAAGTTCTGGAGGCTTGCGCCCGGACCAAGGTGATGGTCTTCGGTGTAGGCGGTGTGGGAAGCTGGTGTGCTGAAGCCTTGGTTCGTTCAGGGATCGAGAACCTGACCATCGTTGATTCTGACCGGGTATGTGTTACCAATATAAACCGCCAAGTTCAGGCGATAAGCAGTACCCTAGGACAGGCCAAAGTTGAAGCTCTTAAAACACGGCTCTTGGAGATCAATCCGGGATGCAGGATCCAGGCTTTGGGAAAGGTCTTCTCCCGGACAACAGCAGATAGCTTTACGATTGAAAAGGCTGACTACATCATTGATGCGATTGATAGCCTCACCCATAAACTGGATCTTATTGAGGCAGTTACCCAGCGGGGGATACGGCTTTACGCTTCTATGGGGATGGCCCAAAAGCTGGATCCTACCCAGCTTAAAACCGCGGATATTTGGGAGACTCAGGGCTGTCCTCTGGCGCGGCTGGTCCGGTCTGGTTTACGGAAACGCGGTTTTCAAGGACATTTTACTGTGGTGTACAGCGCCGAGCGGATGCCCCTTCATAGGGGGATTCCAGTTTCCTGCGGTTCTGCCCAATGCCTTTGTCCAAAGCGGACCTTCAGGGAAGATGAAGAATCGAACCTTTCGGTTGAATGGTGCAGTTCCAAGAAGGTGATCAATGGCAGTGCAGTACCGGTTACCGCTGCAGCAGGGATGATCCTCGCCAGTTTGGTGATCCGGGATATTTATGCCCGGTATACCCTGGAGCCTAAGCTGGAAGCTCCGCTTGAGGCTGCCCGGTTATGAGTAATCGCTGCTTCCGCCGAACCAGGGCAGGCAGGGTGGTGCAAAAATTGCTCATCAAAGCCATTCTGGAGCGGAACCTCATCAGTAAGGGCGACCGGATCCTCATCGCTGCTTCCGGGGGGAAAGACTCAACGGTCCTTGCGTGGGCCCTTCAACAGGTACGCCCGGCCCTTAAAACTGACTACGAACTGGCAGCGCTCCACATTTCCAGCGACTTTTGCGCTTGTTGTAAAAAATCCGTCCTTTCCCAGAAGCTGGAAGCCTGGGGCATTCCGTTTACAGACCTTTTCGTCCCCATCATGGGCAGACTCAAACCAGGGGAAAAAATGAACTGTTATTGGTGTTCTACTCAGCGGCGTACCGAACTGTTACGCTATGCAGTAGCCCATGAGTTCAACCGGATCGCCTTAGGGCATCACCTGGATGACATCATTGAAACCTTTTTTATGAACATGACCGCCAAGGGGGAACTCTCTGCCATGCCTATGGCGCTTTCCTATCGAAAGTACCCGGTACATCTCATCCGTCCCTTGGGATATGTGGAAGAACAGCAGATAGTCGCCTGCGCTGCAGAACAGGATATCCTCCAGGCTACATGTACCTGTCCCTACGGCATCCATTCCCAGCGCCGGGATATACGGAAACGTATTGCCCATTTTACGGGTAACTCCAGTGCGGTAAAACGGCGCATCTTTAAGGCCCTTTCTGATTTACTGATCCAAGGAGACCCCACAGATAGCATAAACCCCTAGCTTCTTTCTGAGAACTGCAAGGCGCTTGGCCTTTTGCATTTTTTCTATTTTTTTATTCTATAAACCAGGCCGCGTGCTAACCCGGTAGCCCCAGGGAACCTCGGTTAAGTCTAACCCTTGACCAAGGTTAGGTCTGACCCTTAGCAATGGAACAGATCCGTTGGGCCATATTTTCCAGGGAAACCTGTTCCATCACATGCCCCAGTTCAAAGGCAACCCGGGGCATACCGTACACCACCGCGCTGGCCTCATCTTG
>JAITAI010000277.1 GCA_031284195.1 Treponema sp. | reverse complement strand
AACAAATGGCCAAGGATGGATACCCACGATTATTCTCCTCGTAATACGATGGCAGGGTCCACCTCGGTGGCGCTCCGGACCGGGATGATACAGGCAATGCCGGTGATGAGGATCGAGGGGATGATCGTCAACGGAATAAGCAGAGGAAAAAACCGTACCGGCCGGTTGAACACATTGAGGGCCACTGCCTGGGCAAACAGGGCGCCGCAGAAAGCGCCCAAGAACCCCCCTAAACCGCCCAAGAAAACCCCTTCCCCCAGAAACTCCGTGATGAGGCTCGTATTAGCCGCACCCAAGGCTTTCCGTAAACCGATTTCTTTACGCCGCTCGGTAACTACTGCCATCATGGTGGTGGCCACACAGATCATCGTCAGGAGCAAAACGATGACCGTAACCAGGTACACTAAGGCCTTGAGTTTGGTTAAAACCGTCCCTTCAGATTCAGTAACCCGCTTTACCAGCCGGGCTTCGAGCTCAGGGTGGCGGCTTATCTGGTTCGCCATCCCTTGGAGGGCTTCCCCGGAAACAGCCACGCTACATTCCACCACATCCGCAGTGCCCCCGGTACCTATCATGTCCTCAAAATCTTCCAGGGCCATGAAAATGAAGGCTTCTTCGGTTCCACCGGTTTGCAATACCCCGGATACCGTGAAATCCCGGCTGAAACCCGTCCCTTCCCCATTAGTACCGGTGAGGGTAAACCCGCTTCCTTGGAGAAGCCGGATCCGTCCGGCCACTTCCGCACCGATGAGGGCTTCCCCTAACAACTCGGGCCAGCGGCCCTGGACCAGCCAATAGGGACTGGTTTTCCGGGCCTCTGAGAGGGCGGTCCCTGCGGCCATGAAGGGCTGCTCGTGGATCTTCACCATCTGATACCGGTAGGGAGCAGCCCCAACCAGGGATTCAGCGGGGAGATAGGCCATCGCCTCCTGAACCGTATCAAGAGCCAGGACTTCCGCTTCCCCTGAGGGGACCAGGATAAGGTTCGCCCCATAGGAACGGAATTCTTGGCCCATCTGCCGGGGAATATCATAATAGATGGTAATCAGCCCTGAAAGGATGGTTCCTCCCACTGCCACTGCCAGAAGGGCGACGAGCATCCGGGAACGCCGGCGCACCAAGGAACTCACCACCATCTTCAGATAAAAACGCTGCTTATTCATCGTCCGTGTAACACCTCCGCCGGTCTCAGGGACAGCAGAAACCGGATCGAGGGGATACTCCCTGCCAAGGTTACCAGGAGTACCAAGACCCCCACCAGGGGTACCACCAAGGGTTTAAGGTCAATGGGAGACCCAAAGACCGTATGGCCGATGATTTGGGCAAACCCCAGTCCTACAAAATACCCCCCAATCCCCCCTCCAATGCCGGTGATCCCTATTTCGGTGAGCACCAGCCCTGAGATAGGGCCATCATAGGCGCCAACGGCTTTGAGTAGACCAATTTCGCTTGCCCGTTCCATGACACTGGCGGTTACCAGGTTAGAAATACCCAGGGCAGAACCGGCTAGACTCAAAATGGTGATGAGGAGCATGAGGAGTTGGGTTTTCTGTAAGATTGCCCCTTCAGATTCTGCGACCTGCCTAATGGGCTTGGAAACGGCGCCGCTTATGACCTCGTCGATCTGATAGCAAATGGCGCTCACATAGGCCGTACAGTACCAGGTTTCCCATTCTTTGATGGAAAGGCTTTTCGGGTCTTGAGCTGCCCGGCGGGAAAGTTCATTGTCCGGGGTGGTTAGGGCGCTCACCTCCACGGAACTTACCTGACCTTCCCGGTTTACTAGACCCTGGGCCACTGAAAGGGGGACATAGATACGGCCGTCTTCATCCCCGCCGGCATTGAAAATACTAGCCACGGTGAAAGTTCTAGGTTGGCCGTTTCCTTGGAGGGTGATGGAATCTCCCAGGGTAATTCCGTGCTGTTTCGCCGCCTGATGGCCCACCATGAGGGCATTCTGCTCCTTATCGGTAAGCCAGCGGCCTTCCATATCCCACCACCTTTTCATGTTCCCCATGCCCGTATCCAGAGCTTCCCCGGTGGGCAGTTCCAGATGATGGTTGAACCAGGTTCCCACAAGACCAATCTCCCCTTCCCCCCTAGGGGTAAGGAGCCGCACCCGGGCATTAAGATAAGGGGTAAAATCCACAATATTAAAGGCCCAGAAGATCGTCTTGATGTTCCCCAACTCTTCCTCTTTCAGGTACTTATCCGATACGCCGGACCCTTCGTTTACTCCATACAACGCATCCAACAGGGAAGCCCCCCGGGGAATCACGGTGATGTTTGCCCCATAGGTCTTGAGTTCTTGGTTCACCTTGTCTCCCACATCAAGCATCACATTCAACATCGCAGTGGCCAAAGAAGCTCCCAAGGCTACGGTAAAAGCCACCATCAGCATCTTCCCCTTTTGTCTTAATAAAGCGCCTCTCACCATGGTCCAAAACATTACTTCCTCCTTGAAAAATCCTCCCCTTATTTGAAACGGTGCCGTTCAGTTTCCAGATTGGTGACGGCAATGATCATGTTCCCACTCCGGTTCGTGTAAAAGAGGGGGACCGGGTTGCATCCCCCCTTGAATCCAATGGTCGATTTGTTCATTACCACATCGCAGAGCCGGCAAATCACCTCGTTTTTTCGCTCATAGTAGCCGGTGGCGCCGCAGATATCACAAGCGTCAAGGCCGACCCCATAGGCCACTGCATTTTTCTTAATCACGATGAACCGGACTTCCGTATTATCTGAAGCAGTATAGGCAAAACGGTGGAGACGGCCGTCCTGCACCTGTTCCAAGGGGATGAGAATTTCCTCCCCTTGGATACTCATGGGCTCTGCCGGGGAAAGGGTAACTTCCCGTTCATTATAGGCTTTAAGCCCGGTGAGGATGAAAATTGCTACCAGATATCCCCCGCCTACCACCCCGCTCCAGCGCCGGCGATTCCGCATGGCAGCCTTGATCTTCCGGTGTTCTGCAGGGTTCTTATACCCTTCTGGAGGCCGAAGGCTTTGGATCCAGAGCACCAAGGCTAAAGAAAAACTTATCCCCATGAGGAGGTACAGGACCAGCAGGTTATACCCCGCAGATGCAACGACGATCCTGAAAAGCCAGCGGATCATGGGGATCATCCGCCGGGCTAGGAGAAACTGCACTATCGTCATAGCCTGGTTAATCATATTGAGGATCAACCCGAGGGTGAGGAGAACCCCGACAAATCGGGGAGAGAGGGGGATTCCCGCCTTGAAAATCCCTATCCCCACCAAAAGGGCTATCCCCAGACCTAATCCATAGCCGATGAACTTAAAGAGAAAATCCGTGCTCAAGATGGTTTCCCCGGCAAGGACGAATTCCGTAGGATACAGGAAAATGGTTGGCAGAGCATAAAAGAACAGGGCTCCGGCAAGAAGGAGGCTTACCCACCCAAAAGCCGGGGTATAGGACCGGGGGTTTTTGGTTCTCCCCAGGTCCCAATATAAAAGAATAAAAAGAATCCCCGTGATAATTGCCGCCGACAGGATCCAAAGATTCCAATACCCCCGGTTGATAAGGGCCGTGGTACGCCGTAAAATCGCCAAGATCAGGGCCAAGACCGTACCCAAGAGACAACCCTGAACCAACCGCTTCCGCAGAGGACCACCCTTTTTATAGGCCCCTCCAAACAGCAAGGCCCCAAGTATCGCGATGGTAAGGGAGTTTTCTACCACCAGTATGAGATATCTCAACATATCATCTCTTTACCGCTCCTGGCATGAAGTGCCTTGGGGATTTTTCTAAGAGCCCCGATAGATAAATCTTCACGCCCTTTTTAGGGAAGGGCATGAAAAAACCCTCCCCACAGACATGTTGGCAGCGTCCTACCAGGCTGGGCCTGCGTAATTTACCTTCCATTCAGCCACCAGCGGCGCCGACCAGAACCGGCCCGGAACCCCCGTGGTTTTATCCACATGGAGCACATACCCTTGAGCTTCAGGGTTCTTAATGATGAACCGGACCGTGTATTCCCCTGGGCCGTCCAGCTTGATATTAGCGCCGTAATGAGGGCCGTCACTAGCGTTCATGGGCATGAAGGTTCCCTCAATACGGTACCCGGTAGACTTGGTAATCTCATAGTCCACCGTCAGATTGGGAACAAAGTCTCCGGCGCCATAGCCCAGTCCATTCCCTTCCAAAGCGGATATATCTGCCTCAATGTGCATATCCGCCTGGGATGCGGGAAGGCCTGCTCCCGAAGGTTCCATGTCTACGGGCTGGAAATAGACCCCGGCTACATTGAGGGGTCCCAGTTCAAAGTCATCCCCTAAAGGGAACTCTTCAAAACCCGCAACCTCTCCGGGGCTTACGGTACTGGCAGGCTTGGTTCCCTGCTGCTTTCCGCCTCCCGCAAATACGGCAGTGGTACCTGCCGCAACCAAAAGAAGGACCATCAGTTTCCTGATTTTCATTGTATACTCCTCTTCAATTTTTTCAGGTTCAGGACCTATAGGTACCGTAGTTTAGGATACCGTATTAGGTCTAAACCTCTAGTTAGAATTTACTAACATGATGGGTATAAAGATAGCATCCCCTAACAATAGCGTCAAGGGCTTTTTATAAAAAATATAAAAAATCGAGAATTTTTTAAAAAGGCAGCTTTTGAAAGAACCGCATACGGGTACAGAAGGGTATGCCCGGAAAAGAGACGGTGTAAACCAGGGGATTATTGAACCGGTTTAATTTGAAGTATGAATCGGTATTCACGAGGGGCTGTTTCAAAAGGTCAAATGTGGAAACAGGCTTAGTAAAAACCCCGTTTCAAGCTACGTGGGCTTGGATATTCGGGGTGATCGCCATGGATGACCGGATTGTACCGTTGCTAAGGCCGCTTCAGTTCCTCCTGACTTCACCAGAAAAGTCAGAGGCAGCCATCAGGTCTTAGGGACTATGGAACCCACCGGGGTCTTGTTAATGAGTCTGATCAGAGGCAGGAAATAATTCA
>JAITAI010000220.1 GCA_031284195.1 Treponema sp. | reverse complement strand
TCCCTGACTGGCTTGGCGCATAAAAGCGGGATAGTGGATTTCCGGTGGTATCCGGTCAGCCGGGCGAACTCGTCAAGCACAGCGGACTTTGCTTTTTTCCCTACCTTTTGTTAGTACGGCTTATATTCCCGCTCCACCGCCTGTTTTTCTTGCATGGGCAACCCCCTAGGGACGCGGAATGGAAGGCGTCCCTAGGGTAATTTGGGTAACATTTTTGGTGAGGCAACGCGGCCTCTTGTAATATCATTTTCAATGGAGTAGTATCCTTAGCTTAATACTAATGACTAAAAATCTTACGGTAGGAAATCCTGCCATTTTAATCTTATCGTTTGCGGCACCTTTGTTTGCCGGGAACCTGTTCCAGCAATGTTATAACATGGCAGATACCATTATCGTGGGCAGGACCATCGGAGTGGAAGCCCTCGCCGCAGTAGGCTGTACCGGAAGTATCAACTTCCTTATCTTGGGTTTTGTGATTGGGTTCACTCAAGGGGCATCGATCATCACTTCCCAGCGTTTCGGCGCAGGAGATGCCTCAGGGGTACGCCGGAGTTTTGCCGTAAGTATCCTTTTAGGAGTGGGGCTCACCTTGGTATTGATGCTGATTAGCATGCTCTCTGCCCTGCCTCTGTTACGGCTCCTCCAGACCCCGCCGGAAATTCTGGACGGGGCCTATTCCTATATCGTGGTGATATATGGGGGTATCGGAGCGGCCATCCTGTTTAACCTCTGTTCTAACGTCATGCGGGCCATGGGGGACAGCCGGACGCCTCTCATATTCCTGGTGATTGCCTGTATCATCAATATTATCCTGGATTTTCTGTTTATCTTGATTTTTCATACCGGGGTTGCCGGCGCAGCTTATGCCACGGTGATTGCCCAACTGCTTGCAGGGCTCTTGTGTATCCCCGTTCTCATAAAAAAGATACCCCTGCTCCGTATCACCCAAGAAGACTGGCGGGGAATCACCGGCGCAGAACTACTTACCCATATCAAAGGGGCCCTTCCCATGGGTTTCCAGATGAGTATCATCGCCATAGGCATTGTAACCGTTCAATTTGCCTTAAACCAACTGGGGATCAGCGCAGTGGCAGCCTATACCGCGTCCCAGAAAATAGACCAGTTCGCTACCATGCCCATGGCATCCTTCGGCGCGGCCATGACCACCTACGCGGCTCAAAATTACGGGGCACGGAAGATAGACCG
The DNA here is from genome assembly GCA_031284195.1 of Treponema sp. Classification (GTDB taxonomy): domain Bacteria; phylum Spirochaetota; class Spirochaetia; order Treponematales; family Breznakiellaceae; genus JAIRLU01. Next base: position 5,216 of record JAITAI010000220.1, on the reverse strand, counting down.
GATCCGTAAAGGCCTTATCCAGTGCTCCCTTATGTCCTGTGCTTTCAGCTTCCTTATGGGGTTGTTCTACTTTTTTGCCGGTCATCATTTGGCGGCTCTTTTTATCGGGAAAGAACCAGAAACCTTAGCCTTAGCCCATCGGTACCTCCAGATCAACGGCAGCTTTTATCTGTTCCTGGCCTGCCTCTTTATCTTCCGGCAGACCCTGCAGGGCTTGGGGAACAGCCTGGTTCCCACCATTGCCGGGATTATGGAATTGCTGATGCGTACCTTTGCCGCCATCATCCTCTCCGCCCATTTCGGGTTTATAGGTATTTGCTTTGCCGGGCCTTTGGCCTATATAGGGGCCTGTATTCCGCTCACCAGCGCCATCATCTTCACGATAAAAAAGCTGCTGCGGAAAGAGCGCCTCTTACGTACCTGATCCGGAGGCTTTGGGGATCCCCATTACCAGAAGCAGGGGCCCCAAAGTTTCCTCAAGGGCTTTATGTATACGCAGAAACGTATGTTTCTTATATTTTATGGTAAGGAGAACCTATGAAGGCTTTATTTATCGGCGGTACCGGAACCATCAGCACCGCTATTTCACAGAACATCCTCGCCCAAGGTTGGGAACTCTACCTCCTCAACCGAGGCAGCCGGAATCATCTCTTCTCTGGGAAGGTTACGGAGATTCGTGGGGATATTAACCAAGAGGCAGAGGTGGCGGAAAAGATAAAGGGATTGCGATTCGATGTAGTGGCAGATTTTATTACGTTTGGGCCTGCTCAAATTGAACGGGATTTCCGGCTTTTTAAGGACAAAACTACCCAATACATAGCCATCAGCTCTGCTTCGGCCTATCAAAAGCCCCTATCAGACTACCGGATAAACGAAAGTACCCCCCTGGCCAATCCCTTCTGGGAATACTCCCGGAACAAGATCGCCTGTGAACAGGTCCTCCTTGCCTTGTACCGGGACTACGGTTTCCCTATCACCATTGTCCGTCCCAGTCATACCTATGATGAACGGAGCGTTCCGCTGGGGGTCCATGGCAAATACGGCAGTTGGCAGGTGATAAAACGGTTCCTGGAGGGGAAACCGGTGATCATCCATGGGGACGGCACGAGCCTATGGACCCTCACCCATAATAGCGATTTTGCCCAGGGATTCACCGGTCTTATGGGTAATATCCATGCCATTGGGGAGGCAGTGCAGATCACCGCTGATGAAACCCTCACCTGGAACCAGATATACGAAACCATTGCCAGCGCTCTGGGAGTACCTCTTAAAGCGGTGCATGTGGCCAGTGAATTTCTGGCTCAGAGCGGCCCTTACAATTTTCAGGGCGGGCTTCTGGGGGACAAGGCCCATTCGGTGGTGTTCGATACGGCTAAACTGAAACGCTTGGTCCCCGGGTTTACCGCCAAGGTCCGTTTTGACCAGGGAATCCGGGAAACCCTAGCCTATGTGTTATCCCACAAGGAACAGCAGAAGGAGGACCCTGAATTCGACGCCTGGTGCGATAAGGTCATCGCGGCCCAGGAAAAGGCGGTTAAAGAAATACTTCACGGCCCTTCTTAAAGAGGGTTACGGGTTTTGGGGGAGGGACCAGGGCTAGGTCTTACGGCACCCTCCCCCGTTCCTTTACGTAATGGTCCTTTCCCTCGGTCATGAAGTCAGAGTTTCTGCATTTACTTTTGGAATTTACAATTCTCCATAGCATAATGAATTCCCTTCCCCTAGATACAGGGTATGTTAAAGGGTAAATCTTTAGTATATAAAGAAATATACCGTTAAATGCAGACGCTGCATGCAGTAGACGATTATTGTTTTTTTAGTTATTATTAGTTATAATGAAGTAACATTATTAGAAAAAAATAACAGATCTTATGAGGGGAGGTATGTTCTGATGCCCTTAGCTTTAGTTAAACCCGGTGAAGTCAATGCAATCAAAAAAATCGGTGGCCGGGATGATATAAAAAAACGACTGGAAACCCTGGGCTTTACCGTGGGCGGTGTGGTTACGGTGGTTTCTGAAATAAACGGAAATATGATTGTTAATGTCAAGGATTCCCGAATTGCTATCAGCCGGGAAATGGCGAATAAAATCATGGTATGAAAAAAGGAGAATCCTATGCGAACTTTAAAGGATGTAAGACCGGGGGAAACTGTCCGGGTGGTTAAGCTCCACGGCCAGGGTGCGGTAAAACGCCGGATCATGGATATGGGAATCACCCGGGATGCGGAAATCTTGGTACGCAAGGTCGCTCCATTAGGAGATCCCATTGAGGTGCATGTCCGGGGTTATGAACTGAGCCTCCGTAAAGGGGACATTGCTATTATCGAAATACAATGAAAAATGGCGTTGTTTGTGTAGTATGGTGCGATAAGGAGCGTAATTATGGCAGTAAAAATCGCCTTAGCCGGTAATCCGAACTGTGGTAAAACCACGTTGTTTAACGCCCTCACCGGGGCAAACCAGTTTGTGGGAAACTGGCCGGGAGTTACGGTAGAGAAAAAAGAGGGGCGCCTCAAAGGACATAAGGAGGTGAGCGTTATTGACCTTCCGGGGATTTATTCCCTGTCTCCTTATTCTTTGGAGGAGGTTATCTCCAGGAACTACCTCTTGGAAGAAAAGCCTGAGGTGATCCTCAATATCATCGACGGGACCAACCTGGAACGGAACCTTTTTCTGACCACCCAGCTTCTGGACATGGGAATTCCTGTGGTAGTAGGGGTAAACATGATCGACGTGGTAGAGAAGGCCGGGGATGTAATAGACCTGGGGGAGCTTGGGAAAATCCTGGGCTGTGAAGTCCTCGCCATGTCCGCTTTAAAAGGTACGGGAGTTCGGGAAGTAGGGGAGGCTGCGGTTAGGGCCGCAGAAAACAAGCAGGAACCTGTTGCGCCTTGCCGCTTTTCCGATCCGGTGGAGAAAACCTTGGATCAGATCATGCTCTTTCTGGAGAATCAGGTCCCCCAGAGCCAGCGGCGTTTTTGTGCCCTCAAGATATTTGAGCGGGACCCCAAGTTTGCCGAAAAGGTGAGTCTTCCTGCAGTGGAACCGCTCATCAAAGGCGTGGAAAAAACCCTGGAAGATGACACGGAAACCATCATCACCGAGGAACGGTACCGGTATATCGCAGGGCTCCTCCCTACGGTACTCAAGAAGAAATCCCGGGAGAAACTGAGCCTTTCCGACAAGATCGACCAGGTAGTCACCAACCGTTTTGCCGCGCTGCCGATCTTTGCTGCGGTGATCTTCCTCATCTATTTTGTCTCTATAACCACCGTGGGAACCTGGGTAACCGATTGGACCAATGACGGCCTTTTCGGCGACGGCTGGCACCTAACAGGGGGTAGCGCGTATGCGGAAGCAGTGGAGGCCTTTGAAGCGGGAGCAATGGAAGAGGAACCTGCGCCGGAGGACTTCGGCGTCTGGGTGCCGGGGATACCGGTGGTGGTGGCTGGCTGGCTTGAGGCTGCAGGAACTGCGGAGTGGCTTAACGGTCTCATTCTAGACGGGATCATCGGCGGTGTAGGCGCGGTCTTGGGCTTTGTGCCTCAGATGCTGGTCCTCTTCTGTTTTCTGGCTACTCTGGAAGCCTGCGGTTATATGGCCCGCATCGCCTTTATCCTGGATCGGATATTCCGACGCTTCGGTCTCTCGGGACGGAGCTTTATCCCCATGCTGATAAGTACGGGCTGCGGTATCCCTGGGGTCATGGCATCCCGAACCATCGAGAGCGAACAGGACCGTCGCATGACCGTGATGACCACTACCTTTATGCCCTGTGGGGCAAAGCTCCCCATCATCGCCCTCATCTCCGGTGCGGTTTTGGGTGGGGTATGGTGGGTGGCGCCCAGTGCTTACTTCCTCGGAATCTTCTCGGTCATCGTGTCAGGGATCATCCTCAAGAAAACCAGGATCTTCGCCGGAGATCCCTCCCCCTTTGTGATGGAGCTTCCTGCTTATCACCTCCCTACCATCACTAATGTCTTACGGAGTATGGGGGAGCGGGCTTGGTCGTTTGTCAAGAAGGCGGGGACTGTGATCCTCATCTCTGCAGTGGGAATCTGGTTCCTTTCGAGTTTTGGTATTACCGATGAAGGCTTTGGGATGGTGGAAGACCTGAACGACGGCCTTTTGGCAAAGGTGGCCCAGGCCATTGCATGGATCTTCGCCCCCCTAGGGTTCGGGACCTGGAGCGCCACGGTAGCGACAATCACCGGGCTTGTGGCTAAGGAAAACGTGGTAGGTACCCTGGGGGTTCTTTACGGATACGCTGAAGTTGCTGAGGACGGCTCAGAAATCTGGGATGCCTTTGCCGCCAACTTTACGGTAGTTTCCGCCTATGCCTTCCTCGCCTTCAACCTCTTATGCGCTCCCTGTTTTGCCGCTATCGGCGCCATCAAACGGGAGATGAACAACCCCCGATGGACCTGGTTCGCCCTGGGGTATCAGACTGTTTATGCGTATATCATCGCCCTCATCATCTACCAACTAGGGAACCTCTTTGCGGGGAGTGGCTTTGGCATTGGTACGGTATTCGGTTTTGCAGCCCTGGCGCTACTCATCTACCTCCTGGTCCGGAAACCATCTGAAGCGAAGTTTAAATCCCTTTCCGGATCCCAAGGGGCTGCGGCGTAGGTTACCTTTGGAGGTTGCGGTGAAATCGCTCAAGGTAACTACAGAAACTTATATTTAAGGAAACGAGATGATCCCCTTTATTTTGGAAAACCTATCTACCATTATTGTGGGCGCAGTGGTTTTGGGAATTATAAGCTTTGCCCTGGTGAGAACCATTCTCAACTATCGCAAAGGCAAATCCCCCTGCGGCTGCGGTTGTGATAACTGTTCCAAGACTTGCAGGTAAGCTCAAATCACGATTACCCGGAGAAGACTTTACCTACTGTTTTTGGTTTAATGCAGGATAAGCGCAAACCCTTAGGGAGGAGGGGCCTAAGCTCTTCCACCTTAACGGTTTATTACCCTTCCTTTGCGGGAGGGCTCCCAAGCCTTTTTGCTCTAGGGAGAAGATCGGGACTTTAACCATCCTGTTTCAGAAGTAAGGTGATTGAGTATATCCATCATCCTCAAGAGGCAGAATAGATGCAGCGAATATAACAGAGGAAATCAGAAACCGCCGGAATCCTCTTCGAGTCTTGGACTTCAGGGTTCACCGGAGTTATAACAGAGTCCGGGGTATATCTATTCTTAACCGGATATTCAG
>JAITAI010000188.1 GCA_031284195.1 Treponema sp. | reverse complement strand
CATCCCGGGGAATGTTTCGATTGCTTTCTTGACCGAACTCATCAACGGTTATACTTCTCTACCGGAACAGGAGACTTACTTCCTCAATAAGCAAGGCCTATTTATTACCCATTCAGATCAAGAGGGGGTTTTGAACAAAGATTTCTTTACCGAATTCGGTCTGGAAGTCTACCGGGATCAGATTCTGAGGTTAAACGCCGCTTCCAATATTTTCTCTGTCCTCGATCAGGATAATTTTATCTACGGGGTATTCATCCCAGGGCCTGATTGGATTCTACTCACTAAGGTTCCCCAGCGGGTTATCTTTGGGGAGACAAACCGGATCACCCTCATCTTGATCGCCATAGCCCTAGGTTTGGTTCTGGTGCTGAGCTTTATCTCGATTATCCTCACCCGGGGCTTGGTACGTCCCTTACAAGAACTAGAAGGTTTTTCTATCAACCTATCCCAAGGAGATTTTTCCGGTACTGTCCATGAATACCAAATCAAGGAGACCGGTTTGCTTACCGAAGCCTTTACCACCATCAACGCAAATATTTCATCCCTTGTGAACCACATTATCGGCTCTTTTGAAACCATGCACCGGTACGCAGAAGAATTACGCCCGGTCATAGAGCAAAATGCCCTCTCCACCGCGAAAATCACCGAATCAGTCCACACCATCACCGCTCAGATCCGGGAATGTTCTAAGCAAACCGGACAAAATACTGACTCGGTGGTCCATATTGACCATGAAATCGAGTCTTTTAATGTAACGGTTGCGAAACAGGGAAACCAGATTGCCAGCGCTTCCCAATTCATTAAGAAAATGATGGAAAGTATCAGTAGGGAAGAAAAACTGATCCCAGGGTTAAGGGAACAGATTAAGCAACTTGTGGAAAGTGCGGATCTGAAGCATAGTCATATCTTGAGGTCTGCGGGGATCGTGGGTCAAATGGATGGAGATTCGGAATCCCTGGTAGCGATGAACCTGGTCATAGCCGGGGTGGCGGATCAGACGAATCTACTGGCCATGAATGCCGTGATAGAGGGGGCCCATGCAGGAGAATCAGGGAAAGGTTTTGCGGTGGTGGCTGAGGAAATCCCCAAACTCTCAGAGACTACTGCAAATCAGGCGAAGAGTTCCAGCGCTACTCTTTTAACGATAAAGCAGCGTATAGGGGAGATAGCAAAATTATCGGGTATTATTGAGCGGTCCTACGGCCAGACTAACGAAATTATTCAGGCGATTAACCTTCGGGTGAGAGAGATACGCCATGCCGCAGAGGAACAGGACACAGGATCCGCCCAGATTATTCAGGGGCTTACCGCGATAGATGGGATAACCAAACAGGTAGAGAACTATGCGGTAACGATAAAACAGGAAGCGAGGGCGTATTTGGGAAACGCCAAGCAGCTTTCTGAAAGTATAAACCCCATAGAACAGCGGATACAGGATATAAGCGGGCAAATCGAACAGGTATCCCGGTCTTTTCAAACCTCGATGGAGCAGAATACCGAGGCCCTTGAGTCTATGAACCAGGCCCTCAAAAAACTCAAAATGAGAACCTGATCTGTAGTAAGGCTTACCGCGTTCTAGGCTTTTGCACTGTCTTCTTTTATCATTTGGACGAGGGTCTGGATAGTAGAATCCAGGTTAGGTTCCGAGTGGAGCCGTTCTTCGATCTTCTGGCAAGAGTGGATCACCGTGCTATAATCCCGGCCTCCAAAGGCTTGGCCGATTTCCGTGGTGGAATACTGGGTGATTTCCCGGATTATATACATGGCCAACTGCCGGGGTAAGGCAATGGTTTTGGTGCGTTTTTTGCCTTTTAAATCACTGACTGACAATTTGTGATATGCCGCTACCATCTCCAGGATCATATCTATGGACATATTGGTCTGTCGTGGGGCGGCAAAGGCATCTTTGAGCAGTTGTTGGGTAATTTCTAGGGTTATAGGTTTACCCACCAGTTCCGCATACGCGATGAGTTTGGTCAGTGCTGCTTCCAGGTCTCGTATATTGGTGGATATTTTCTTGCTGATCAGGGCAATCACCTCATCGGGAATAGAAATTTTGCGGTCTTTTGCCTTGGATAACAGGATTGCATAGCGGGTTTCATAATTCGGGGGCTGGAGATCTACGTTGAGGCCCCGCTCAAACCGAGATTTGAGGCGGTCGGTGATCTTTTTAAGCTCTGAAACCGGCCGGTCGCAGGTAAAGACGATCTGCTTGTTGGCATCGTAGAGGCTGTTAAACGTATAGAACAACTCCTCCTGGGTCTCCCATTTGTTTTCAAAAAAATGAATGTCGTCGATTAACAACAGGTCAATGAACCGGTACTTGTTTTTGAATGGAGACATCCGGTCCTCCCGGATAGCCTGAATAAATTCATTGGTAAAACTCTCCGCAGTGGTATAGATTAGTTTGCCCTGTGCGTGGTTATGGATGTAGTGGCCAATAGCCTGCATGAGATGGGTCTTGCCAAGCCCGACTCCCCCGTAAATCAGGAAGGGGTTATAGGCAGTACCGGGGTTTCTGCTTATGGCCATGGCAGCATTGGCCGCGAAGCTGTTGTTTTCACCGATGATGTACTTTTCAAAGGTGTAGTTTTCCCCCAGCATAGTATGGTGCTTGGGGGGGGCTGTTTTTTGTATTATCGGTTGAGGATCGGGGAAGAGTCCCAACTGTTCTTGTTCCCGGGGTTTCTTCGAATTCTTCGCCGGTTCCGTCCCAGGGACTTTTGTTTGAACTGGGGAGATGGGAACCGGTGTTTGAACTGGGGCGGCTGGAAGCGGGGAAGGGGTTTGGGTAGGGCTTGGGCTGGGAACGTCTCGCTTACGGGCTATAATCTCCATAATCAGGGATATGGGTTTGCCTATGATATACTGTAATTTAACATTAATAAGCTCCTGGTATCGTTGTTTAATCTGATCCCGGTAGAATGCAGAAGGAACCCCCAGGTGGATTTCGTTCTCCCTGGCCCCCAAGTATTCTATCAGGGTAAACCAGCGGGTAAATTCCTGTTCACCCACTTCATCCAGAATTTGGTTTAAGGCTTCTTTCCAGAAAAACCCATAATCCCATTCGGCCATAGGAATAACCTCATAAAGATAGTAGTATATACATACATAGTATGGTTGAAGGAATCAATAAACAGTACCAGATGGGGGTATCATTACTTATTAACAAGGTATCCATACCCGTTTATCATAGTATAAACCTAGAAAAATGAGAATACCGTCTAGGGAATGCAGTAGTTACTGTATAAGTCTATATATTACAAGGAATTAAGATAAACCAGGCCCTACCGGATCTTTACTTTTTTGTTCAAACCGGATATACTGACTAAGGTATGAACGCAGACTATTCAGCTCAAAATATACAGGTTTTAAAAGGCCTTGAGGCGGTACGCATGCGGCCCGGTATGTATATCGGGACCACTGGTATTGACGGCCTCCACCATTTGGTATTTGAAGTAGTGGATAACTCCATCGACGAGGCCATGCAGGGTTTTTGCGACGCTATCTTAGTGGTGCTTGAGGGAAACGACATGGTCCAGGTGGAGGATAACGGCCGGGGTATTCCGGTGGATATACACCCTGAAGAACAGGTGAGCGCTTTGGAACTGGTCATGACCCGGCTTCATGCAGGGGGCAAATTCGATAAAAAGTCTTACCAGGTTTCAGGGGGGCTTCACGGTGTAGGGGTTTCAGTGGTGAACGCCCTTTCCGAAGACTGCCAGGTCTTTGTCCATATAAACGGTACCATCTACACCCAAAGGTATAAAATCGGCATTCCTGATGGTCCGGTGCACGAAGCTGGCGCCACGGGACGGCGGGGCACGGTGGTCCGGTTCAAGGCAGACCCTTCGATCTTTGAGACTACCACCTATAATTTCGACGCCCTCTCCAATCGTCTGCGGGAACTGGCCTTCCTCAACAAGGGGCTTACCATCACCATCCGGGATGAGCGGCTTTCCACGCCCAAGGTGCATACCTTCAAGTTTGACGGCGGGGTGCAGAGCTTTGTCGTCTACCTGAACGAGAACAAAACCGTGCTCTACAAAGAACCTATTTCCCTTGAAGGGGTGCGAGAGGATATTCAGATCGAATGTGCGGTCCAGTACAACGATGGCTTTAATGAGATCATGTACAGTTTTGTGAACGATATCAACACCCGGGAAGGGGGCACCCACTTGATGGGGTTTAAGTCTGCGCTCACCCGGACCTTGAACGACTTTCTCAAGAAGTCAAAACAGGCCAAGAAACTGGATGATTCCCTTTCAGGAGAGGATGTCCGGGAAGGGCTTACGGCAGTGCTCTCAGTGAAGGTCCCTAATCCCCAGTTTGAGGGTCAGACCAAGGCAAAACTGGGTAATTCTGAAGTAAAAAGTATCGTAGAATCCTTTATAAACGAGCATTTAGAGCTGTATTTTGATCAGCATCCTGAGGTGATTGCCTCTATTCTGGAAAAATCGGTCCTCGCTGCCAAAGCCCGGATTGCGGCCCGGCAGGCCCGGGAGGCGACCCGGCGGAAAAACGCCATGGACAGCGCCGGACTTCCGGGAAAATTGGCGGATTGCTCTGAGAAAGATCCCGCCAAGTGTGAATTGTTTATCGTGGAGGGGGATTCAGCAGGGGGTTCGGCCAAGATGGGCAGGAACCGGCAGTACCAGGCTATTTTGTCCCTTTTTGGAAAGATGCTCAATGTGGAAAAGACCCGCATCGAGAAGGTCATCACCAATGATAAGCTCCAGCCCATTATCGCCAGTATTGGCGGAGGCGCGGGGAACGAATTCAATATCGCCAAAATCCGGTACTACAAGATCATCATCATGGCAGATGCGGACGTGGACGGTTCTCACATCCGCACGCTGCTCCTCACCTTTTTTTACCGGTACATGACGCCTCTCATTGAGCACGGTCATGTATATCTGGCTATGCCGCCGCTCTACAAGATCAGTTATGAAAAAAAGACCTTTTATGCCTATGATGATCCAGAGAAAGACCGGCTCCTGGCAGAATCAGGCCGGGACCCGGAAAAAGTGGGCATTCAGCGGTACAAGGGCCTGGGTGAAATGAACCCGGACCAACTGTGGGTTACCACCATGGATCCTACCAAGCGGAACATCACCCAGGTCCATCTCGACGATGCAGTAGAAGCGGAACGGATCTTCACCACCCTGATGGGGGAGAATGTGGCTTCCCGCCGGCAATTTATCGAGGAAAACGCCTTAATGGTGAGCAATCTTGACGTATAACCCGCCAGCGGGCTTAATGCCCCTGTATGGCAG
>JAITAI010000142.1 GCA_031284195.1 Treponema sp. | reverse complement strand
GTAACAAAGTTCTTACCATAGGCTCCGTACAACCAGGCAGTTCTGATAATATAGGCTGCCCCATGGCTTTCCCGGATCGCCACTTCCCCTTCCCATTTGGTACGGCCGTACACCCCAAGAGGGCAGGGCTCATCATCTTCCCGATAGGGCCGGCTGCCCTTTCCGTTAAAGACATAATCCGTGGAAAGGTGAATCAGCTTCGCTCCAATCCCCGCAGCAGTACGGGCAATGTTTGCAGCGCCCTCTCTATTTATCCTGCCGCAAGTGAGGGCGTCATCTTCAGCTTTATCCACGGCAGTATAGGCGGCGCAATTCACTATCCACGAAATAGAACCCTGGGCTTGGGCAAAAGCGGTCAGGCTTTCCCCTTGGGTAATATCCACTTCCCGGTCCGTTCCTAGGTACTGCATACCCTGGGCTTCAAAAAGACGGGCCGCTTCTGTTCCCAACATGCCTTTGGTACCGATAAGCCATATCATGATGTAATCCCCCTGGAAAAGGCCGGTAGTTTTTGGTCTTTAGCGGATAAGATATAGTCCATGCCCAGATCCGGCCAGGCAATACCGATTACAAGATCATTCCAAATAATCCCCCCTTCATCTTCAGGGTGATAGAAATCAGTACATTTATAGGCAAAAACCGCGGTTTCGCTCAAAACCAAAAATCCGTGGGCAAAACCCGGCGGAATATAAAACTGATTGTGCTTTTCCCCATTCAGCCGGATCCCCTGCCATTGACCGTAGGTCCGGGAACAGGGCCGTAGGTCCACGGCTACATCGAACACCTCTCCATCCAGGACCCGTACCAGTTTTCCCTGGGGGTGTTGTTTTTGAAAATGCAAGCCTCGAAGGACCCCTTTGACCGAGCGGGATTGATTATCCTGAACAAACCGGATCGATAAACCTGCTTGGGCAAACTCTCGTTCTGAATAGGATTCAAAGAAATAACCCCGGGGATCCCCAAAAATACGGGGGGTAATTTCATATAAACCGTCGATTGCACCGGGGGTAAACTGACAGGCCATCAAGAATGCTCCCCAATATACCGTAAATAATCACCGTATTCGGTCTTATAGGAATTGGCCAAGGCCAGCAGTTCATCTTGGGAGATCCAGCCGTTGAGGTATGCAATTTCTTCAATGCAAGAAACATACATGCCCTGTCTTTTTTGAATGGTAGCGATGAAATTAGAGGCTTCCAAAAGTCCGTCATAGGTACCTGTATCCAGCCACGCCATGCCCCGGCCTAGTATTTCCACGGTCAAGCACCCCTGAGCCAGGTAGGTGTTATTGACTGCGGTGATTTCGATTTCACCCCGGGCAGAGGGCTGCACGTTTTGAGCGATCTCCACCACCGTATTATCGTAAAAGTACAAGCCTGGCACTGCATAATGAGACCGAGGCTTTACCGGCTTTTCTTCAATTGAAAGGGCTTTACCGGTCTCATCCACGGTAACCACCCCATAGGCGCTCGGCTCTTTCACATAATACCCGAAAATCCTGCCCCCTCCCGCTTGTTGTACCTGAGCAACCGCTTGGCGCAAGGTTTGGCTAAAACTTCTCCCATAAAAAATATTATCCCCCAGAACCAGTGCGCACGGATCCTGACCAATAAAGTCCCTTCCCAGAATAAAGGCATCTGCCAAGCCCCGGGGTAGGGGCTGCGGGGTATAGGTAAAACTCATACCCAGCCATTGACCGTTTCCGAAAAGCTCCTTAAAAAGAGGCAGATCCCGAGGAGTAGAGATGATCAAGATTTCCCGGATTCCTGCCAGCATGAGTACCGACAGGGGATAATAAACCATGGGCTTGTCGTACAGGGGAAGTATCTGTTTTGAAACCGCTCTGGTAAGGGGATAAAGCCGGGTTCCGGCTCCTCCTGCAAGAATAATACCTTTCATATAGTTTATTTCCCATAATAACCAGTGGGTCTGTTTCAAAACCCGGTTAGAGCGGAAACTTCGTTTCCTATGAAACAGCCTCTTATTAGGTAATCAACTTAGCACCCCAAAGCTGCTTTGTCAATGAATCGCCAAAACATTACCCTACCGGCATTGTTACCCACTACCCAGGACTTTTAGGGTGGTCTGATTTGCTGAGGGACCTTATCACGGTTACCTAAACTGAACCGGGTATGCGCCTATGTTCAATCCACCCCTGGGATTATCAGACTTTCGGTCTTGTGTTTCTCGTAAAATGAGTATACGTTTCATTAGGGGAAATAGCATGAAACACACGGTAATTATTATTGACGGTATGGGCGGCGGTATCGGTGTACAACTCATTGGGAGATTGAAGGAGTTCATTGATGAAGTAGATATCGTCGCCCTGGGTACTAATGCAGTAGCCACAGAGCGGATGATGAAGGCCGGCGCACACCGAGGCGCCACAGGGGAAAACGCCATCCGGGTGTCGGTGGCTCACGGGGACTTCATCCTAGGTCCCATTGGTATCGTGATTATTAATAGTATGATGGGGGAAATTACCGCTGGTATGGCCGAAGCGATCCTTACCTCCCCCGCCCAACGGATCCTCTTGCCCCTCCAACAGGATCATTTTTATCTTGCCGGCCTTGAACAACTCCCCTTGGCTAAGATGACCGATAAGGCAGTGGAGATTTTTAAGGAACGGCTGCACTTCATTGACAGCCTGCCTTCAAAAATTGTATAACAAGGCACGGGCCTGAAGCGGTTCACAGGAAAATACACACCTGGCTATGCAGAGCAGACGGACCGTAAGAGGGGTTTCATGATGGCAGAAAAGAAAGAAGAAAAAATCGATGAAAAATACCAGCGTCTTTTGCACATCCTTGCAGCTCCGGGGAAAGGGGCAGTTGCTTTTTCAGGGGGCGTGGATAGTTCTTTCCTCTGTCATGCGGCAGTGGCAGCCTTGGGTACCAGGGCAATCGCCATAACGATTGTTTCCCCTATGCTTCCGAAAAGCGAAATCCAGGGGGCCCGGCTAATCGCCGGGAAGCTCGGTATTGAGCATGTACTGATTGAAGAAGCAGAGTTGGATGAGGAAGTGGCGGCTAATCCCAAGGAACGGTGTTACTTTTGTAAGAAGCTTGAATTTGGGACCATCCTTTCTGCGGCACAAGAGCGGGGGATCACCACGGTATGGGACGGCTCAAACCTGGATGATCTGGGGGATTACCGTCCGGGATTAAAAGCCCTGGAAGAACTCCATATCCAAAGCCCCTTGCGGGAAGCAGGTCTCACCAAGGCTGACATTCGGGAGCTCTCCCGGCGCTTTGATCTCCCCACTTGGGATAAACCGGCTTTTGCCTGTCTTGCTTCCCGGATACCCTATGGGGAACGGATCGACAAAGAGAAATTAGTCAGGATTGAAAAAGCCGAGGATACCCTCAGGGCTTGGGGGTTCCGGCAGTTTCGGGTTCGTTCCCATGAGCAGATTGCCCGTATTGAAGTTGCTCCAGAAGAACGGCGCCGGTTCTTTGATGAGGCGACGCTGGATCGTATTTCTCAGACCATCAAATCCTATGGGTTTTTATACGTGGCCCTTGAACTGGAGGGGTATGTCATGGGTAATATGAACCGGGTTTTTCAGAACCGGGAAGAGTGAGGAGAAGAACAAGGTGAAAACGTTGCATTTTGATTGTTTTGCCGGTATTTCTGGAGATATGACCTTAGGGGCCTTGGTGGATCTAGGAATCGATCCCCAGGTGCTGCGGCAGGAACTGGGTAAGCTGGGAATAGCAGGTTGGCAGGTCCTCTTTCACCGGGACCAACGAGGGGGTATCAGCGGAACCCACGGGGTGGTAGAGTTAAGCCCTCAAACGCACCAGGATTTCCATGATGATGAGCACCATCATCATGGGGAACATCGGTCCTGGAAGGATATCCGGCATCTCATCGTCCATTCCCGGATCAGTGAGGGGGCCAAGAAGCGGGCCCTGGATATTTTTGGGCGGATCGCTGAAGCAGAAGCCCAGGTGCACGGCTTTCCAGTGGATGCGGTGACTTTCCACGAGGTAGGGGCCCTAGATTCAATCATCGATATTGTAGGGGTGGCCATTTGTTTGGATATCCTTAAGCCGGATCGGATCACCTGCGGTGAGATTGAGCTCGGAGGCGGTACGGTTACCTGCGCCCATGGGACCTTGCCGGTTCCAGCTCCAGCGACCCTGATCCTGGTGAAAGGATTACCGGTAAAGACCGGGGGCTTTAATACGGAAATGACGACCCCCACTGGAGCGGCGATCCTGGCAGCATCAGTGGACGAAGCAGTACAGAACCGGCGTTTTATCGAAATTAAAACCGGTTACGGCATTGGAAACCGGAAGCTCGACAAGCCCAATGTACTGAGGCTTTCCTTACGGGAGGAAGATCTTTCCCAAGCCGGGGTAGGATATTTGGAACTTTCTAGAGAGCAGCCCTGGAAAACCGAGGACTTGGTTTTGATCGAAGCAAATATCGACGACATGTCCGGGGAAGCCTTGGGGTTCCTCATGGAGCGACTCTTTGAAGCCGGGGCCCTGGATGTAACCTGTAGTCCCTGTGTGATGAAAAAATCCCGTCCCGGAACGATTGTCTCGGTTCTCAGTTCCCCTGCAAGGCTTGATTCCCTTCGCCGAACTCTGTTCCAAGGTTCCTCCACCATCGGGTTCCGGGAGACTCTGGTCCATCGACTCTCTCTAGAGCGGGAGGAAGGTTTGGTACAGGGCCCCTTTGGGGAAGCCCGGCAGAAGACCGTGTTCTTTGAGGGAAAGCCCCTGCGTTCTAAGATCGAATATGAAGATCGGGCCCGTATAGCCCGGGAACAGGGGATATCCCTGGAGGCTGCAGAGGGGCTTATTCAAGAAGGGAGAACCAATTAAGGAAAGGGAGCCTATTTTTAGAGCAGCCTGGAATCAAAAGGCGCGCTATCACCTAAAAAGGTGGAGGTTTATAGTAGTATCCGGTTTTTTGTATTGACATTTTTTGGGTAAAATGTTATTTTGTATAACATCATTCCCCGGTTGTGTAATGGTAGCACGGCAGACTCTGGATCTGCTTGTGGGGGTTCAAATCCTCCCTGGGGAAATTGCTAATTCCTTATACTGTAAGGAATTACGAAAACGGATTTTTTCAAAATCCTTAAGTTGTGTAGTGCCGTGCACTTTACGTGTATTTATCCTTTTCGGGATGGTGCTATATTATGTCCAGACCTCAGCAACCTTTTACTACGCTACGGCGTAAAGATACCAAAATTAAGACATTTCAATTAACCCTCAATGTATCAAGCGGGTTACCCATGCGTATCTGCCTGGAATGGCGGCGTCAGAGCTTCCAAAAGCTCCCGGATGCCCTCTCCCGGTACCGGAACCCCAAAACCAAGGCCGCCGCGGAGGCTGGCGCCTTTGCCCTCATCCAGTACCTGAAAAACGAACTGGAAAAAAACAATGCCAGCCACATC
>JAITAI010000125.1 GCA_031284195.1 Treponema sp. | reverse complement strand
TGCGCTGACGTAGTACGAACGCTCCCCGGTTTGGGCTGCTGCGGAAAAACCGCTGGCTGCTGTCAAAAGGGCAGCCAGAACCAATTTTTTTCCAATAGTCATTTAATTTCTCCTTTGTGCGCTTTGCGCGCACGCGGTCTTTCCCGCGGTCAGGAGTTTTGCCTTTGGCAAAACCCCCCTATACGGTTTCACCGCATAAGCGGTTAAAACCCCGGTTACGGAATAAGCGCAGAAATCAGCGGCCCCCAGTTCCCCTTCTTCCCGTCGTTCTCGATCTGCACCGCAAAGTACGCAGTCTTCCCGCTGTCCCCAAAGTCAAACTGGATCAGGTCCTTCTTCCGTTTGGTAAAGAAGGATTCGTGGAGGTCCTCCGGCCTTGCCGGAGGTGTTTCACCGCTCCCCGCCACCGCATAATAAATCCTGAAGCCCTTGTTCGCCGGGTCTGAGGGGCTGCCCGTCACATAGACGATTTTTAGGCCCAGCTCGTGCCGCCCCATAAGAAAGGTCTCCACCCGTACCTGGGCAGTGGGCGCAGCGCTTGGGGTGTGGGCCGGGTCAGGGGGCTTGAGGCCCAGGGAGATGAAGTCCGCTTCCGTAAGAGGGGGACTCAAGAAGTAACGCTTCTTCATGTCCCGCATCTTGGCGGTGAGCCCGTCAAAAGCCTCCCGGCACTTCGCCGTTGCCACGGGGGTGCGGGTAGTCTCGTTCTTTGCCGTGCTCAGGGCAGTGTCCGCAGCCTGGGTAAGGCTGCCCAGGTCCTGCAAAACCGCCGGGGGAATGTCCCAGGGATCTGCTTTGGGGGTGGCAACGGATATCCAATCCTTTGCCATAGATAACTGACGGTCCCGTGAAGAGGGAAGCCAGTCCGCGTGATGAGCCATATATAATCTCTCCTTTGGCGGCCATGCCGCCGGTATACATTGAACATGAATAGGGGGTATTCATGGGGTTTCCTTGAGGGAAGGCTGCGCCGGAAGCAGTTACCTTCGGAGCAAAATCAGTTACTGACGGAATAAAAATAGTTATTGATGGATAAAAAATAGTTACTAATGGAGTAGAAGTAGTTATTGATGGTGTTAAAGTAATTACAGGTTTGACACAATTAATTACCAATGGGGTAAAAGTAGTTACCGATAGGAAAAAAATAGTTACCGGTGAGGCAGAAGTAGTTACCAATGAAGTAGAAGGAATTACCGATGATGTAAACGTAGTTACCGGTGGGACAAAAGTAAGTACCCCCAGCCTGTTTTTAAGCCCGAATAGGGAGGTTTTGCTTAAAAAAGGGGAAGATAAACAAAGATTCCGTTTTTTTTCATAAAAAAACAGAATCTTTCGGGTCAGATACTTGACATGCCGTCTTTTAAATACAGTATAGCCGTGAGCGGGCGAAGGCTGCGCCTTCGCCTCGGAGTTTGCTTCGCAAACTCCACACAAGGGCAGGGGGCGGTAAAGCCGGGAACAGACGAAGACTGCGCCTTTGCCTCGGCGTTTGCTTGGCAAATTCCACACAGAGGCGGGGGCTGTAGAGTCGTGAGCCTTTTCTGTCTTTTTGCCTGCCCTTAGCCGCAACATTGAAATATATTACCTTTTTTCTTAGAAAATGTCAATAGTTAACCTTAAATACTCACATGGTGAAAAACCTCACCAGATGTACCGGTTAACCTGGATGGTATCTATCAAGACCTATTTCCGTATATTACCGTATCAAGCGCTGGTCCTCTGGCCGCTGCGCTCACCGGTCTTGCATCATACTCCAGGCCCAGAAAACAGAAATTCAAAGTTCAGCAATTTTTTTCGCCAGTATCCCCTGACGTATAAATCATCCCTGTTAGCCGGCCTCCCAGCTTCGATGCCTGCTTCAATACTCACTGCCTTCGGGGAAGCGCTTGGTTTTCGCATAAACTTCCCTCTGAGAGGGAGTTTTACGATTGCTTCAACCCTTTACTCCCCCGGACTTATGCAGCTCCACAGACCTCGATTTCCGGCTTGCTGCCGGTATCGCCGTTAGCCGGATTGTCAAAAACTAAGGCCCCAAAACAATCAGTTATACATAAGGGGATAATTGCGATTTTTTTATGCGAAAAAAACC
The DNA here is from genome assembly GCA_031284195.1 of Treponema sp. Lineage (GTDB taxonomy): Bacteria > Spirochaetota > Spirochaetia > Treponematales > Breznakiellaceae > JAIRLU01. The sequence goes on along the minus strand of JAITAI010000125.1, from coordinate 6,612 downwards.
TGAAAAAAGGGAAAAATAGGGATTTGACCGGTTTTATCCTTCATGGTTGTCTGCTTTATTACTATACGCTGAGTTCCATGGAATACTACAGGTCCGGGAATCAACCCGATTTTCACGAATTATCCGGGTAATTCCCATAATTCCCGGACTTTTGTGCCTGTTTGAGGCGTTATTTTTGATATTTTCCATTCCTGCCCAGGGGATCTTCAGTACGCTTACCTGTACCTGTCCGGTTCACCCACGGGGATATGCTCATTCCTGTTCCGAACTGAACTGTTCCTGCTCAAAGCCCGGACAATTCCCTTCTGAAGCGGATTATCTTTGATGATACTTCCAGAAGGGTCTTTACAGGCTCATATCCTGGGGTCCTGGGCAGCCCGGAAAAGCCTTACAAAGCGCTGAGGTTCTATAGTACATGCTCCCAGGGTATCTTTATAGTCCAAGGGCATCCCCAGATCCAAGAAGGCAAAGCCCTGCTCCTGAAGGTATTGCGCGGTGAGGACCATTTGCACGGTGCCCGCGGAATTTTCATCATAATACCCGGAATAGCTGGTATACACCCGGCCTGCCAACACCCCGAATTCCCCTGCTTTAAGCTCGCCGTTCCGGTACACCCCAAAGGACACGGGCCTGACCCTCAGATTATTATAGGCCCGGATCTGGAGGAGACTCTCTTGCAGCGGTAAGGTCAGCCAGTCATCACCGTGCATGTGCACACACCGTTCCATGATACCCTGGAAATCCGTATCTATTCTGAGTTCATACCGTTGCAAAAGGGGTTTAAGGGATTTCTTGATATGGAGATCCGAAAAAAAGAGGACCGACCGTATAAGGTGGAGTTTGGGAAGCAGGAGAAAATACGGTTCAGCCACCGAATCCTTCGATACATATCCGGGTATTTTCATGGACATGACGAGGAAACCTGCTGCCATAAGACGGGCGATAAAAAGGGGATCAAAGTCCAAAGCCACACAAAATTCCTCGGCATAACCGGTTCGCAAAAGGGCGTCTACTATTGCATCAGGGTTATCCCCAGGAAAAATAACCACGTACCCCGAGGAAGTGTAACGGAGACAGGAATCCATAGCAACCGAGTATACCATACCTGCACGGGCTTTGCCAGTTATGTTTAAGGGTGGGAGGATAAACGCTTTCTGCTCTGCCCTTCATAACCTTTTCAATGGGTTTAATCTGAAAAAAACGGAAAAACAGGTGCTGCTTAAAGTATTGTTTTTTGTTATAATTAAAATATGGCGCTATGGTCAACGGTTCCCTGGTTAAAAATACGTTCCACCATGCAGACCTTCAGGGTAAACCTGGAAGATGCGTTGCAGACCCGGCGGAATCTAGTGCTTCTCTTGGGGGGGCTGGTGTTCTTTTTAATCTGCCTTATAGGGGTACTCATCCTCAGAAATCACCGTGCTAATATCCCGTCGAATTTCTCCCGAACATTAAGTAATGATTTTAAGCCCTTATCTATTGCACCGGAAGATATTTTTCTCCCGGATGAACCAGACTTTCTTCCAGAGGTGCTTTTAAACCGGGAACCCCGGAACCCTTGGACTGTGGAAGATGTCCGTCCGTTTTGGACAGATCCCTTGCAGGATGATCCTGAACTGTGGCGAGAGCGGATAAAGGTGACGATTGATACATTCTTGGAAGGGGTTCCATGAAGATACAGAAGATGTACGGTGATGTTCACCTTTTTTTATTGTTTTCCCTGATCCTCACCTTAGGGGGTACAGGCGCTGTATTCTGTACTGGTAAGCCTTTGGCTTTGTCTTCCCAGGAAACAGGTGTACCTCTCAGCAGGACCTCTGAGGTTCTTGGGATTGAGGCTAGCGGGTATACTCCAGGACAAGGACCAGCTTCATATTATACCCCAGGGATTCTGGAAATCTATGTAGTCCCTGGTTTTACCTGGTTCCAAAAAGTGCTGGTTGCTGAAGTTGGGGATACGGTTTCCGGTTCTGCAGGTTCCCTGCTTCCTGAAACCAATCTCCCTGAACAGGCTCCCCTGGAACAGGGTTTCGTTGTTCCCTTGCCAGGACCAAAGACCCTGCCCTTAGCAGAAACATTAGAACCAGAGGTGCAGTTCTCTGCCCCCCCTAAAGTACCTCGGCATGTGGAACCGGCTTTACCCCCTGCCCCTGAGCCTTCTATTACTGGTATTGTTCCTCCGGTTACGGTGTTGCCTCCTGCTTCACCGCCGGCTGGGTCTTTGGAACTCCCTCCGGTGCTCGAACCCTCTATAGCGGATCTTATCCCTGCTGCCGGGCTTGTTCCTTCGGTTTCCGTTCCCCCTTCTCCGCCTCCGGTGGGATCCGCCGAACCAAAGGTATCGGCCTTACCAGAACCTACACTGCCCTCTGAGGTATCCCCTCCTGGTTCCATCATAACCGTGCGGCCCTTCACCCCTCCTGCGGAGAGGACGCCTGCTCCGGTTCAGCCACCCCCCCCTGTTTTAGCGGAACCGGCTCCGGTCCAAACCCCGGAACCTCCTCCGGTCCAAATCCCGGAACCGCCTCGATTTATCAGACCTGCTGAACTGGAACCTGTTCCTCAGATAGCCCGTCAAGTCCTTCCCCAGCAGAGGAATCCTATGCAAGAACCTCCTGCTCAAGGTGCTTCACCGGTCTTTCAACAGGAAAGACAAGCAAAGTCCGTCTATTCACGGACCGTTCAAGTCATAGTTGGACAGATAGTAGAAATCCCCTTCCGGGGAACCGGTTGGGTCTATCTGGGTGAACAGGAATCCAAACCAGGTATTGCCTATAATTCCCGGTACCTGGAAAAAGAAGGGCAGACCTTCGTGTTCCAAACGGAAAGCCCAGGAACCTATACGCTTACCTTCTATAAACAAGACTTTATTGAAGATTACATTGTCAACGATGCTGTTCGTGTGATAGTCAATCCGGTTCCACAGGTTTCCGAGAGCACCAGGATATCCAGGCCCGTGGATCCAGGCCGGGTGATTGCAGAACCCCGCTGGCCTATGCTTCCCAAAGAAGCCGAGGCTTCCATCCAGCAGCCCCTTACAGAGCCTCCACGTGCTGCCGTAATTTCGCCGGAAGTTCTCCCCGATCCCCTACCCAGGATTGACTATTTACAGCAGGCCCGGGAAGCCTATACTGCAGGACAGTTTCCCCAGGCTATCTCTTCTTTGGATCAGTTTCGGGAACAGTACCCGGCAGGGACTGATGAAGCCTGGTGGCTCTACGGCCAGTCCTTGGAAGCTGCTAGTCCAAGCCGGGATATTCGTTCTGCGCTGGATTATTACCACCGGCTGATCCGGGAATATCCCCAAAGCCTCCGGGGAAACGATGCCCGGCGACGGATTGCCTACCTAGAACGGTATTATTTTACGATTCAGTAAGGGATTATGGTAGTTCCTCCAGATACAGAAAACAACTCAAAAAAAGTAGTCTCTGAAATTCTGGATGCCTGTAAAACTGAATTAGCCAAGCGGATCGTGGGTCAACAAGAAATGATTGAGGGGCTTCTCATGGCCCTGATTGCCGGGGGACATATACTCCTTGAAGGGGTACCTGGGCTGGCGAAAACCTTGGCGGTTAAGAGCCTTGCGGATATTACCGGTCTTTCGTTTAAGCGGATCCAGTTCACCCCGGATCTGCTTCCGGCAGATCTCACCGGTACCTTGGTATGGGAACAAGCTTCCGGGACTTTCTCCGTCCGCCGGGGACCGGTTTTTGCCCATGTGATCCTCGCAGACGAGATCAACCGGGCCCCGGCAAAGGTCCAATCTGCCCTGCTTGAGGCTATGGAAGAACGGCAGGTTACCATTGGGGAAACCACCTATCCGCTGCCAGACCCGTTCTTTGTATTGGCCACTCAGAATCCCATTGAACATGAAGGGACCTATACCCTCCCAGAAGCGGAACTGGACCGGTTCCTCCTCAAACTCCTGATCCGGTATCCCAGCATGGAAGAGGAAATCCGAATCCTGCAGATGATTGCTTCCCAGAACACCTGGAGCCTTCGGGCCGGTGATCAATGGACCCCCTTACATCCGGTTTTAGATGCTGCTGCGTTGACCCGTCTAAGGGCTGCTGCAGATTCCGTCTTTATGGATGCACAGATTGCCGCATACATAGTCTCGGTGGTAGCAGCTTCCAGGCCTTCAGCATCAAAACCCCCGGCCCTCCGGTCCCCTGCAGGAAGACTCCCTGAAGAGGGTATAGAAAAAGCGCTCCGGGAAGGGCTCTACCGGTATATCGCCTTTGGCGCATCCCCCCGGGCCTCTATTGCCCTCTACCGCTGTTCCCGAATCCGGGCCCTTTTTGAAGGCCGTTCCTTTGTGAGCCCCGAAGATGTGAAGGCTGTGGCATTGCCGGTTTTACGGCACCGTATGGTCCTTTCCTATGAAGCTGAAGCAGAGGGCCTTGATCCAGATGCGGTCATTTCCCGGCTGCTCACCTTGGTACCGGTCCCCTGAGCCATGCAAGGGGTCTTCATTGATACTCATGCCCATCTCTCCCTGCTTCCTCAAGGATCGCTCCCCAGGGAAGCGGGGATTTCTCGGCTGTTCCAGGGAGGATTCGGCGGGATTATTGATATTGGAACCGAGGCTGAGGATCTCAGTGGCCGGCTCAAGACCTTTGCCCGATTTGATCGAATCCGGTTTAGTGCAGGTATATGGCCTTCCAAGGAATCCATTACCGAACGGGAGCGCTTGATTCCCCGCTTGGAGCAGCATATCATCGCCGCTCCTCCAGACCGCCTCATTGCTATCGGCGAATGTGGGCTGGACCGGCACCATAACCAGCAAGCAACCGGTGCGGACCTGGCAGGGGAACGGGAACTGCTGGAACTGCAACTCGACATAGCACAACGGCACCAGCTTCCCATTATCATTCATTCCCGCCAATCCGCTGAGGAAACCAGGGATATCCTCTCTCGCTATCCGAAAGTCCACGGGGTGATTCATTGTTTTTCCTATGGAATTCCAGAAGCCCGGAACTTTTTGCAGTTGGGGTATTACCTTTCCTTTGCAGGTACCCTCACCTATAAAAATGCCCAGGGACTCCGGGAGGCCCTTCAGTTTGTTCCTCTGGATAGGCTGCTTCTGGAAACCGACGCGCCCTATCTTGCACCGCATCCTTTCCGGGGAAAACCTGCGGAACCAGGTATGATAGCGGAAACCTATCAGCTAGCCGCGGCATTACGCCAGATAAGCCTAGAAACCTTACAAGCTGCCCTTGTCAAAAATGTGAGCGCTTTATTTGGAACCCGGTTTTGACCGAGGGGAGATCACCTCAAACCCGCAATAGGGCACAAGGGCCTTGGGGAGACGGACCGAACCATCGGCTTGCTGGAAATTCTCCAGCACCGCGATGATACCCCGGGACACTGCCAAAGCAGTTCCGTTGAGCATGTGGACAAAGCGGTTCTTCCCGGTCTCATCTTTGTATCGGATGTTAAGCCTGCGGGCCTGATAATCAGTACAGTTTGAGGTGGAAGTTACTTCTCCCCATTCGCCGCTGCTACGGGAGGAAGGATTGGTCCTTCCCGGCATCCAGGCTTCCAGGTCCCACTTACGATACGCAGGGGCTCCCAGGTCTCCGGTACAGGTATCCACCACCCGGAAGGGAATCTCAAGACCGGTAAAGATTTCCTCTTCCACTAAGCGGAGTTCCTGGTGCAGATGGTCCGATTCTTCCGGCAGGCAGTAGAGGAACATCTCTACTTTGGTAAACTGATGTACCCGATACAAGCCTTTGGAAAACTGCCCGGCAGCTCCTGCTTCCCGACGGAAGCAGTGGGAAAGCCCTGCCATTCGCAGGGGGAGTTGCTCTTTGGGTAGGATCATGTTGGCGTAGTAACCTCCCAGGGTAATCTCCGCAGTCCCTACCAGGCAGGTTCCCTCTCCTTCCAAAGTATACACATTGGACTCAGCTCCCCGGGGGTTAAAACCAATCCCTTCAAGGATTTCCTCCTTGGCAATATCCGGGGTAATATAGGGGGTAAAACCCTTTTGCTGGAGTATATCCAGGGCATACCGGATAAGCCCCAGTTCCAGAAACACCCCTTCGTTTTTAAGGTAGTAGAATTTAGTCCCTGAAACCTTGGTCCCTGTGTCGAAGTCGATGATGTCCAAGTCCTGCCCTAGTTTCACATGGTCTGCAGGTTCAAAATCAAAGGTTCTAGGCACTCCGGCCCGTTTTACTTCCAGGTTATCCTTGTCCTCTTTACCGATAGGAGCCTCAGGATGGGCCATGTTGGGGATACGCCGGCCCTCGGTGTCTAGGTCCATCTCCACTTGGGCCAAGGTTTCTTCCACTGCGGCAATACTATCTTTTAGCTTTTTTCCTTCCTCAATAAGGCTGTTCCGTTCCACTGCATCGGGGGTGCGTTTCATGGCAGCGGCATTGGCGTTCCGCTGCTGTTGCAGGGATTGCAAGGTCTTGGTCACCTCGGTCCTTTGGTTAAAAAGGGCTACGACTTTATCCGCATCGGCCTTCATATACCGATGGGCAATATTTTGCTTTACCTCGGAAAGATGCTCTAGGATGAAACGATAATCTAACATAATGGATAACAATACCACTTCAGGCTTCCCCGTACAAGGCTTCGAAGGATGAGTAAAGCCCT
>JAITAI010000094.1 GCA_031284195.1 Treponema sp. | reverse complement strand
GGGATCCTCAGATCCATAGAACAAAGCGGCCTGCGGATAGTGGGAGATAACCTGGCCAATTCAAAACGGCTTGCCTGGAATGCCTACCCGTGTAAAAAAGAAAGCATCTATGCAGATATAGCTGCCCATATCTTGCAGCACCAATCCTCTCCTAGCATAAGCGGATTTTCCACGCTTTGGAAACAGGATTATGCTGAAATAAAACGAAAAAAGGTGAAAGGAGTCTTGTTTTTATGCCGGAAGTTTTGTGAACCCTATGATTATCTATTCGTACTATATGAAGCGCGGCTACAGAGCGCGGGGATTCCGCTGCTTCGGGTATATGTAGACAATGACGAAGAGCATAGTAATGCGGTCTTTGAAACCTTTGCAGAAATGCTCTGATGATACTATGAGAGGAGATACTCTATGTCAAATAGCTTGTTCACCCAATTGTATAAGATTAATAAATGGGCCTATCGTTATTACACGAAAAAAGAACCGGTAGTTCCTGAAAAAAAGGTCGCCTGGATATCCTCTTTTGTGCCGGTAGAATTACTAGAAGCCCTTGATATGGCCTATATATACCCTGAAAGTTATGCAGCGGTCATCTCTGCCAGCGGTAAAGAACAGGCATGTCTTGAAGCTGCCAGGGCTTCCGGTTTATCCCTGGACTGTTGCAGCTATTCCGGGTGTTTCATGGGCTGCCTGCTCCTGCAACAAGGCCCCCGTGGTATGCCTCCACAACCGGATATTTTGATCGCTTCCAGTAATCAGTGTAATACCTTGCCCAATTGGTGGAACCTCATGGCCGAACAATTAGGGGTTCCCCTCTGTATCCTGGATTATCCCGGGGAAACCAATGCAGGAACCGGAACCAGGGCATATATTGAACAACAGCACCGAAGCCTTATCCATACTTTGGAAGCCCTCTGCGGTACTAAGTTCCAAGAAGCAGCCCTGGAAAAACTGCTTGCGGTGAGCAGTGAAAATGTTTCCTTATGGAAACGTATCGTTGCACTACTGCCGGAATATGATATACCTGCGGGTCTTTTATTTGATTATATGGCTCCTTTGATTATTGCCCGGTGCCGCACTGATACCACGGTTTTTTTTAAGATCCTCAAAGAAGCATTGCAAGGCCATTATGTACCGGAGGCTGCACAAACAGAACAACCCAAACGGCTCTATTGGGCAGGGTATCCCTTCTGGTATCACCCTGACCGGTGTATCAATATTGAAGGCGCCCGGATCGTAGGCGCGAATTATGTGAACTGGTGGAACCTGGATTATTCAGGGGATACCCTGTGGGAAACCTTGTACCGGGCCTATAACTTTACCGTACTAAACCAGACCGGAGAGACGAGAACTGCCCAGCTTTTAGAGGATCTGCGCCGGACCCGCGCAGAGGCGGTGTTTATCAATCATAACAAAAGCTGCAAGCGGGATTTTACGAGCCTCCGCGTATCGGATTGTCCCCTACCCTATGGGGTGATTGAAAGCGATATGATCGATAGAACGTTTCTTGACCGTAACGCGGTCCAAGAACGGCTGCAGCTCTTGGTTTCCATGCTATGAAGGTATATCTGGGATTTGACATTGGCTCCACCTTCACCAAAATAGCCATCCTTGGAGAAGATGGGGATATGGTCTCCCTCAGATCCTTTCCCACCCCTGCAGCGCAAAAGGCGGTGTTCTCCGAGGCAGGTAAACGCCTGGCTCAAGAGTATCATATTCTTGCCCAAGGCTCATGCGGTTATGGCAGGGAAAACATAGCAGTGGACGCGGTTATCCCGGAATTGGTGGCTTTGGGCAAGGGCATTTTTCAGGTGCTGCCCCAAGCCCATACGGTCCTTGATATAGGCGGTCAAGATGCCAAGGTGATCCGCTGCCATCATGGAAAGCTGACCCGTTTTCTCCTGAATGATACCTGTGCAGCCGGTTCCGGTTTGTTGCTGCAGAACGCCTTACGGATACTCAATATAAACTTTGATGCCTTGAAGGTAGGCGCCGGCCCGATAGAAGGTCTTTCAACGGTATGCGGGGTATTTGTACAGACCGAACTGATCCGCCTCATCGCCCAGGGTAAGTCTCCTGAACAGCTTATGGATTCGGTCCTTTTTTCCATTCTTAAACAGGCCTGTGTTTTGTTGCGCCAGATTCAAATAGAACCTCTTTTGGCGTTTACCGGAGGACTGTCGTTGATTCCCGGTATGGGAGAGCTGCTGTCGTCTATCGTTCAAGTAGATGTGGTGGTTCCAGAACATTCGAGCTATCTTGCCGCGATTGGTTGTGCGGCTGCATTGAGACCATGAGGATGATAGTCTTGAAATAGCGGATTTTCTTTTCAGTATAAAGTAGCAGATATTGCTTATGTTCCATTACTGTATGTGATGATTAGATGGCTGACAGGTATGGTTCTTTTATGATACTATGGGGATCATGATTACCATAAAGGAAATAGCTGCATTAGCCCAGGTCAGTCCCAGTACAGTATCCAATGTTCTTCAGGGACGTTCCCATAAGATGAGGGCCGATACCCTGAAACGGGTAAAAAAACTTATCAAAGAATACAATTACATAGCCAATATGAGTGGACGAACCTTGGGCAGATACGGTTCAAAAATCATTGCCGTAGTTATGAATTATGTCCGGCGGGACGAACTGAACGCTATGCAAGACCCTTTCCTGGGAGGGATCATAGGCGCGCTAGAACATGAAATCAGGAGTGCAGGGTTTTTCTTAATGCTCTATATTTCGGCGAATGTAGCAGAAAGCCTGCGTATGGCTGCGTCCTGGAATGCAGAAGGGCTTATCGCCATAAGTTACAACGAAGAAAACTGCCGTCACTTCATTGCAGGAGCTGAAAAAATCAGAATACCTATCGTGTTCATTGATGCGTATTTTAACGGAGACAGGTCCTTTTTCAATGTGGGGCTTCAGGACAAGCAAGGCGGTTTTATGATGACCGAATACCTAGCCAGCCTCGGACACACCAGAATCGCGTTTCTCGGCGACCGAGCGGTCCCCATTGGAGTGGATTATGAGCGTTTTCTGGGTTACCAAGAGGCGTTGGAAAAATATCGTTTGCCTTTTTCAGAAGATGACTACGTTTGTATACGTTACCGTCCTGCGGAACGGAAAGAAATCCTAAAACAGTTTATCAAAAAAAGACTGCGTACCTATTCTGCATTGTTCTTCACCTCTGATTATCTGGCAGCGGATTCCATAAACCTTTTTAATGATGAAGGTATTCGGGTACCGGAAGAGGTTTCAGTCTGCGGTTTTGACGATAATATTTTCGCTGTAGCAGTGAGACCTAAACTTACCACGGTAAAGCAGGATATAGCACAAAAGGCTTTTTATGCGGTTAAACAGGTGCTTGCCTTGATAGGGAAAGAAAACCTGAAGGAAAACCGGATATCCCTGCCGGTCTCCCTGGTTATTCGGGACAGCGTCCGTAACCTGCAATCAAAATCCCTCACCTCCTCCAGGACCAAGTGCTGATCTCTAATTTCGTTTCAAGGAGAAACCGCCCTAGTAACGTCAAAAAGCTCCTACCGGTTTTTCACCCAAGGGGAAGGATTCTGCAAAACCGTTTTAAGCAGAGCCGGTTTCAAAACTCAGGTGAAGACGGACTAAAGGCCGACGAAACCGGCTCCCGAAAAATCATCCTCACCTCTGCTTGTTCCCTTAAAGCTAAGGCTGTTTCTTTGCCATTCTGAAACAGCCTTAGCAAACATCCTTTTTTGATTACCCCTTCACCGCACCGGCGCTTATTCCCTTGACAATGAATTTTTGCAGGAAAAGGAACACCACCACGATGGGGGTAATGGTAACCAAGACCGCAGGGAAAATAAGCTGCCAAGGATTACCGTACTGACCTGCGAGGATCTGGGCGAAATACAGGGAAAGCACCAGGGTCTTATTTTCCGAATTACCGATTACCAGGAAGGGTAAAAGGTAATCGTTCCAGATCCACATGGCGTTGATGATGATTACCGTTACGGTAATGGATTTTAAAAGAGGCATTACAATCAGAAAAAACATCTGCAAGATATGGGCTCCGTCTATGAACGCCGCTTCCTCAACCTCCAAAGGCACAGACTTTACAAAACCGTGGTAGAGGAATATCGACATGGAAAGCCCGAATCCCCCGTACATCAGGATAAGCCCTCCCAGGTTTTTAAGCCCTATCGCATCAAAAAACTGGATCAGGGGGTACATAATAGCCTGGAAAGGGATAAGCATGGCCGCCACAAAGGCCATAAATATAAATCCTGCCATTTTGAGCTTGCTCCGCACCATGATCCATGCGGCCATAGACGAAAGCAGCACAATCAGTACTACCGCAAGAAAGGTGATAAAGAAAGTAAACCCTATGGATTTGAGAAACTGAAGCTGCCCTAGGGCGTTACTGATGTACTGGAAATCAAGCTGTACAGGCGGCGCGATAGGGTTATCTACAATCCGGGTTTGAGGTTTAAAAGCATTAACCAGGAGTATCCACAGGGGCGAAAGGGTTAACAAAGCCCCGGCGCTCATAAGAGCGTAACGGACCCCTGCCTGTATGTACTGTACCCGGAAATAGGATTTGGTTTTCATGCTTCAATCTCCTTCTTTTTGGTAAGATACACCTGGGTCAGGGTAATCACCGCGACCAAAATGAAGAATATCACTGCCTGAGCCTGGGCTTTGCCGTAATCCGAGGGGTTAGAGTCCCGTATGGTTCGAAGAATCTGGTAGGCCAGCATCCGGGTGTTAAAGTTTCCATCGGTCAGGGCTACGTTTTGATCCAGCAGTTTGAAACTGCTGGAAAGGGTCGTAAAAAGCACCACCGTAAAAGAAGGCATGAGCATGGGAACGGTTATTTTCCAGAAAGTATGCCACGGAGAAGAACCGTCTATGCTCGCGGCCTCGTAGTAATCCTTGGGAATGGTGTTAAGTCCCGCAATGTAGATCAACATCATGTACCCCGAAGATTGCCAGGTAGTCAGGAACACCAGGGCAAACAGGGCTTTCACGCTGTGCTGGGTCATATAACGCAGGGCTTCGATATGGATGATCCCTTGAGGACTGAAAATCATATCGGTAAAAACCACCTGAAAGATAAACTGAAAGATGTACCCCAGCGCAAGCCCCCCCAGCATATTGGGCAGGAAAAACACGGTACGAAAAATTCCCGCTATGGTCGTGGTCATCTTGTTGATCAGCAGGGCCAGGGAAAGAGACACCACGTTTATGACTACCACCGCAATCAGGGTATAGCGGACCGTGTACCACAAGGCTTGGATGAACCGCACGTCTTTCAGGGCGTTACTATAGTTGCTTATTCCGTTGATTGCCTCAAATACGTTTTCCGCTCTGGTCCTGGTTACGGGGTTAAAGTAATAACTACCCCGCCACACGGTAAAGGAATTGAACACGCCGACTATAAAGGGAAGTACAATTACCACGATAAAAAATACCAGCGCCGGAATCACAAAAGGCCAAAACCATGTTACATATATGGATTTGTTTTTTTTCACAAGCATCCTAATCCTCCAAGGCGATCGCTGTACCTCTGCCGCGTATGGACGGCAGAGACGGGGAACTACTGATTGAGTAGTTCTATCCATTTGTCTACACCGTAATCAGCGATACGTTCGTAATCTTCCTGAGTCCATTCCGGTTTTATAAGGTACTGTTCCATTAATAACGCGCCTAAGCCGTCTCCTGCCCAGGGGCCTGGAGCGCCGTGCCAACGGTCTCCCAGGGTATCTCCGGTCTTCATGTATTCTAGAATAGAGTTCCCCAGAGAATTCGGCACCTTGGTTACGGTCGCGTCCGCATTATAGGGAATAAACGCCATGTCTTCTATGATGAACCGCTGTCCCTCTGGGGAGGTATTCATCCATACAAGGAAATCATAGGCCTTCTGTTTTTCTTCTTCAGCACACAGGGCGTTGACCGTATAGTAATTCGGCACAAAAACCGGTATGGACCTCTCCATCTTTTCAATACTCATACCCTGCGCGGTAATATCACTGGCGGTAAAGGGCATTTTAACCGGAAGGAAATAGAGTCGCTCCGCGACGTCCTTGTTCACCGTAAGGATATTGTTGTAAGCCCAATTGCCCTGTTTGAGGAGCAGGGCCTTTCCTTCGGCAAATAGCTGCACTGCCTGGTCATACCCGAAGTTCGCGTCCGATACCAGGTCCTGCCCCCGGTGAGCCGGTCCGTTTTTCCCCGCCAAATGTCTAGTCTTGAAATCCAGGGCCTTGGCATACGCCACGAGGGGTCCCCGGATGCGGCGTATGTCCGCTTCCTTGGCGTTGAGGGAGTCGTTGATGGTGGTAAACGTCGCGTTGAGGGCTACATTGACCAGGTGATCCCCATAGGTCCATCGTTGGGATCCCATAAGGGCAATAACCCCGGTCAAGGTACCGGTAAGGGCTGTTTTCGACGTGGCCAGGTTGTAGGTTTTTCCGCTCACCTGAACCGGTCCAGTGGGATTATTTTGGATCCAGTTGTCTATCCCGGTAATGAAGCCTTCCCATTCGCTATAGCTTGCAGTCTTGATGTCTTTAATAAGCTCCGTTACATCAGAAAGGCCGAAAAGTTCAGCGAGCATTTTTTTATCCACGATATAGCCGTAACCTTCCAGGTTGTAGGGAATACCGTAATTAGTCGTTCCTCCCAAGGTGAGCCTGAGCTCCGGCACGATATCCTGGGCAAGTTTGGAAAAGGGGGGGTTATTTTCTACCTTAGCAAAATCCTGCACATACCCCCCTTCAAGCCACATGGCGAGGTTGTTGATCCCCTGCACTGAAAAGATAGTGGGCATGTTTTTTGAATTCATTTCCGTATTCATAGGAGCGCTCTGATCCGCGCCTGCCCCGATGGAAAAGGTCTTAACCCGTACTCCGGTGGCTTCCTGATACGCCTTGGCCATAGCCTCCACTTGGGCGGCGTTTTCCCCTTTGGCATTAAAAAGGTAAATGTCATACCCTCTATCCGCAACGGATTTTTTGGAACAGCTTGAAACTATGGCGGCGATCATACATACCGCAACCAATACACGAATAATCCTTTTCATAAGAACCTCCTTGGTGTTACTAGCACCATATAAAAATAAGCGCTGGTACATTCCTCCTGGTGATGACCAGCGGTAAAAACCTGTTTTAGAGACCCCAAACCCCGAAACTTTGTCCTTCCATACGGCAGGTATCGCCGCTTATACTACACGGTCCGATGGAATAGACCGTTTCTTTGAGAACCTTCCACGGAAGGGGGATGCTTTTTGCGGCCCGGTCAGGATTTACCGCCACAAGGAAATTGCCCCGCCGGTACACCAAGGGCCCCGGGCTTGAAGACTTGTCTTGAGGATACACAATTTCAAGATTCGCCTTGGATTGCAGATCCGGATGCTCGTGCCGCAGTTTTAAAAGGGCCTTTACCGTGGAGAGCAGGGAACCAGGGTCTTGTTCCTGGGCTTCCACCGTAGGCGCGTCCGGGGAAAGGTCTACCGGCAGGTAGAGCTTGTCCGTTGCCGCATCTGAAAACCCCAGGTTCTTACCGGCCTTCCACTGCATAGGCGTCCGGGAACCGGTCCGAAAATAGCCTCCTTCCTTGGTTGGCAGCGGGAGGTATCGCATCCCGATTTCATCCCCATAGTACAGGAAAGGAACCCCAGGCATGGTAAAGATAAAACCGTAGGCCAAGGCAAGTTCCCGGGGATTCAGGGTATAGGCTAGGCGGATCGTATCGTGATTTCCCGTAACCAGGCTAATATACCCCTTGTCCTTGGTAGCCTCATAATGATCCAGATATTCATCAAGGAACGTGTGTATATTCCCCTTTGCCCCGGCTTTAAAAAAGCTCGTATCACCGCTCCCGGTATTGTTTTTGGCATAATTGCGGAACAGACTCCGGTAGCCTCCCCGGTTTTCCGTAAAGTCAAGGAAAAAATCCACATGGAAGCCCCCGCCAATCGCCTGCTTAGGACAACTCCATTCCGAGACCAGCACGGCTTCGGGATATTCCGCGTCAAGCATTGCCCTGATAGTCCGCCACATTGACTGGGTTCCGCTTTTGTCCGCGTCGTCAAATTTCACCAGGGATCCCGCCATATCCACCCGGAAACCATCGCACCCTGCATCCAGCCAGAATCGCATCACCTCTTTCATCGCTTCCCAGGTGGCCATACAATCAGGATGATCCAGGGGCAACTGCCAATCCTCTTTTGGTTTGAGGAAGCCGTAGTTCAGGGCAGGTTGGCACTTAAAAAAGTTGATGATATAGGTAGCTGCCCGTTCCGATTCTCCGCCAATAAAACCAAGACCCTCAGCCCGTTTGAAACAGTGATCCGTCCAGATAAACCGGTTCCAGTATTCGTTCGGCTTGGCCTTGCTACTTTCGATAAACCAGGGATGCTCCTCTGAAGTGTGTCCGGGAACCAAATCCAACAGGACCCGGATGCCTCGCTGGTGGGCCTCGATAAAGATCCGCTTCAGTTCATCGTTGGTACCGTAACGGGGAGCCGTCTTTTTATAATCCCGCACATCGTAGCCCCCATCTTTGAAAGGCGAATCAAAGCAAGGGTTGATCCACAATGCGTTACAACCCAGGTTTTTGATATAATCGAGTTTTCGAAGGATCCCTTCAAAATCCCCAATTCCGTCCCCATTGGTATCCAGAAAGGATTGGGGATAAATTTCATAAAAAACCGCGTCTTCAAGCCATGTAGGCATGATGCTTCCTTTTAATTCATTTTAGTATAAAATCATCTCGGTAAGTGTTACGTAACACTATGATCAGTGTAGATCGACGCCTCAGGGTTTGCAATATTTTTCTGATTTTTTGTATAATTTTTGAAGGCCAATTTTTTACATCCCCCATGACTTTGGGTGAGGGCCATTATAAGGTGCGGATTACTTCGATTTTTATGATTACCTGAGGCTGTTTCAAACTTTGACCTTTTGAAACAGCCCCACCTATAAGGTATTTGAAGAATAGCCCCTAGGGCTATATATGTCTAAAATAGTATACATAACATGTATATTTTGTGCCGTTTTTTCCGTAATGTCGCTGATTATGGGGCAAGTTATATATAATGCAAAATCCATTTGGCAAAAAGTA
>JAITAI010000063.1 GCA_031284195.1 Treponema sp. | reverse complement strand
GGGAGCTCTCTAATGGGGAATGCGCCGGACTTTTTATGAGCCTAGGCTATGGTTCTAGCCTGGTGCTAGCCACAGCAGACCCATTCATATACAGTCTGTTTATGCATGAGTATCTTATTGAGGGCGGTTATCCTATCCAGGGAACCATCCGGGCAAGCGGCAATAAAAACGCTGCCTTGCCCTGTATTGCCGCTGCGCTTTTAACTGATGATCCGGTCATACTCAGGAACATCCCGGATATAGAAGATGTCCAGGTTATGCTGGGGGTATACGAGTCCCTGGGAGGTACGGTCCACGGCATCTCCGCTAATGAGTACCGTATGAGCCTGGGGAATATCACAAGTTCAGCAATTCCCGAAGCATATGCCCGAAAAATCCGGGCTTCCATCCTTTTTGCCGGCCCTTTGCTGGCCAGGACCGGGAAAGCGGTACTGCCTCCTCCGGGAGGCGACATCATTGGCCGGCGCCGGCTTGATACTCATTTCCTGGCCCTTACCGAATTGGGTGCATCGGTAATCAGTAACGGCGCTTTCATCTTCAGCGCCCCGGCGCTGCAAGGAGCGGACATATTTCTGGATGAAGCCTCGGTTACTGCCACGGAAAACGCCCTCATGGCTGCGGTTCTGGCCAAGGGAGAAACCATACTCACCAATGCGGCAAGCGAACCTCATGTGCAGGATCTCTGCCGGATGCTGGTCTCTATGGGTGCGCACATCCAGGGAATCGGTTCCAATATTCTTACCATCCAAGGGGTTAAGAAACTATCCGGTTGTACCTTTGCCATTGGAACCGACTTCATGGAGGTTGGTTCCTTCATCGGCTTGGCAGCGGTTACTCGAGGGGAACTCACCATCCAAGGGCCTCTCATGCGGGATTTGCGGCCTACCAAGATAGCCTTTGGTAAGCTGGGTATCACCTGGGAACATGAGGGCGCCACCGTGCAGGTTCCCAAGAAACAAGCCCTGACGGTAAATTGCGATTTGGGAGGCATGATCCCCAAGATCGATGACGCTCCTTGGCCGGGTTTTCCGCCGGATCTTACCAGTATTATCACCGTGGTGGCCACCCAGGTTACCGGTACGGTACTGGTCCATGAAAAAATGTTCGAATCTAGGATGTTTTTTGTGGATAAGCTCATTGCCATGGGCGCCCGGATCGTCCTGTGCGACCCGCATCGGGCAGTGATTTCAGGACCTACCACCCTCTCAGGTTCAGAATTGCATAGCCCTGACGTGCGGGCAGGGATGGCTATGGTTATCGCCGCCATGTGCGCCCAGGGGAAAAGCATTATCCGCAATGTCTATCAGATAGAACGGGGCTATGAAAATCTCGTTTCCCGTTTATCTTCTTTGGGAGGGAGAATTCATAGCGGCCCCTGAGGAACCTGGCTGGGCAGCTAAGAACACCAAGGAAAGAACCAGCGCGACAATGGGGCCGAAAGTGAAGAGCCCTAGGGAAACGGGAAACCCCAAGTAGATGACCGACCAGATGCCCAGGGTATTGAGGATACTCCGGTAAAGCAGCACGATCCCGTGACATATCAAGGGTAGGACCACCAGCATAGGAACCAGGTACATGGATCGTCTCCGGGCACGGTACTTCCAGCCTATGACAATGCTCAGTATGGCTATGGGCAGGAACAGGGCTGGTTCAGACAAACGGTATACAATTTCCGCTTGAAATACCTGGGGGATGTACCCATAGGAACCGATTGTTTTTACTGCGGTGAAGAGCTCTCCTATTAAAAGGGAATCCAGTCCCTCTCTGAGTTTTGCCAAGAGCAGAAAATCCCCATAGCTCAGGTCCAGTATGAGCTGGGTGTCTCCAGCATGGGATTGATCCGGACCGATCCAGATCGGTTTATACGCTCGAGCCCTTTCAAACCGATCCAGGGCATGCATCTGTAAGACCAGTTGGGGGCCTGAATCTCCATTTATGGGGAATAATTTGGCATAAGGAGCAGTAACTTGGTACAAGAGCGCCCCTTCCCCATCGAGGGCCATAAGCTCTATGTCCAGTCCATAGGAAAAGGTTTCAAAGGTACACAGCCAAGGGATCCGTATTACCATCCGTCCATCTCCGCCCTTGAGGGGGAAAGAAAAAATCGTACCGGTAACCGCCTCTCCTAGGGTGGATTCTATTTCATCGGTAAAAAAAGCCTCCTCCCGGGCGCCTTGGTCGCTTAAAGCAAGAAAAGAGGCCACATCCGGATCCGCTGGATTTTTGTCGAACAGTTCCTTGAAAATATAGTACGCCTTGATCCAGTCTCCTGCTACCATAGCCTCATATCCAGCCCGTTTCTGGTGATACAAAGCATAGGCTTGGAGTTCCTGAGCATGAGGCTCTATGTGATCCAGGGCATCCCAGGCCTGGTTTGCAATCTTTGTACCCTGGGTGTATACAACACTGCCCGCTGGAGCAATACGGGAAGCCAAGAGCCCCAGCCAATGGGCGTCGTAGTACCGTTCTTCTTGGAGGCTCATAGTTGCCATAGCCAAAGCCTCGGCAGCGTCTACTGGTTTCCGCTGTCCCGGCAAGCCGGTATAGCGGGGAATCCCTTCCTGAAAGTTCTGATGATACTCAATGACGGCTTCCTTTCGGGCTCTAGCCTGAAGGCTCTGCCTGTTGATAGCCGCTTCTACCTGGAGGGACTCGATTTCCGGGCTATTCGGCCAGATCCGTTCGCAAAAGGTGATAAATTGGTCTACTTCAGGCCATGCGCCTATGGCGGCATGGATCCGGGCTTTTTCTTTGGATAAGGTGAAGAGCTGCCCTTGAGAACGGAGATAGTCCTCAAAATCCCGGACCTGAGGAAACACCAGAAAAAACAATACCCCATAAACCACCGTAGCGCCGATAGCGGTACTTATGGGAACCAAAAAGGATTCCAAAGACCGGGAAGCAGGACCTATAAGCCTTGGCTGACTGTTATAGAGTAAGCCGTAAGGTATTATCAAGCCGGTCATGGCCAAAGCGGGAAAAAGGGAAAAGAACGTGAGGAATCCCTGATTAAGGCACCAAGAACGGGTATAAATAGGCAAAGGCGGAAGCTCCCGGGGAAACAAGAACTGCCACCCCAGAATCACCGAAGCGGATAGGATCATATAGAGCATAAAAAACCCGGGCGGAACCAAGAAGGCTTTTTTATCCATAACAAGCTTAGGCAGCATACATGCTCCGGTGTTTGATTAAATAGGACACCCCGGTATAGAGAAGCAGTACCAGCCCCAGGGCATACAAGAGTACGGGACTGATCAAGGATTTGGGGAGCCATGTTCCTACCAGGGATAGGAGGTCCCGCTGTATCCGGGGGGTATTAAGCAGGGCTTCCAGGGCCAAAACCCCCCGGAAGACCAGAATCCTGACGCAGAGGTTCGCCAAAGGCCAGGCTCCCAGGGTAAATATAAAACGCAGGGAACAAAGCAACACCATAAGCCCGCCCGCATAGATCATAAAGGGCAGGAACCCTTGGTTCAGCCGGGTATGGAATTGGGCAGCAGTGGAAGCAAAGTCATGGATGATCCCTTGAAGAAAAGCCGGGGCCTCTGTTCGGAAGGAAACCAGAGGCCCTCCGAGCTTCTTTTGAAGCGTTTCTTCTTGGGGTACTGCTGCGTATACCAGACCCTCACCTGGAACGGAAAGCACCTGGGGACTTTGGGGGTTATGGGGATCCTGCAGGATGACCACTGCTTTATCAGACCGGGAAAGCAGCAAGCCTGGTTCTCCTAAGCTGAGCATGGTATCCTGGGGATAAACCGGCATCGTAAAGCGGTTCATCCCCAGGGCAAGTCCCCCGGTCCATCCCAGGCCCAGGATCATCAGACTTATAATGGCCAGGGGTATAGAGATACCCACTCGTACAGTATACCTGAGACCCAGCAGCATAGCCCCATAGATCGTAATAGGAAGAACCGAAATCCAAAGGAAGGCTCCTTCAGATGGCACTGCCGGCTTCAAACGGATCTGAAGCCAATGTATCATCAAGGATATGGCAAATAAAACCACGAAACCTATGCTGAAAACGAACGCCAAGCGTACTAAGTTTTTCATTTCTTTCCGCTGCTGTCTTCCTAGGTAACCAGCCTATAAAAACAACCCTCACTTATAAAATACCATAAAGGGGAGTCTCTCACAAGCCCTAGGGCGCTTTGAGGACTGGGGGGTCTCATATAGGATGGTCTAGCCGGGATGATCCTCTGGAGGGATTCCTCAAAGAGCCGAAGTTCGCTCCCGGAGAACCGAGCTCTTTGCTCAAAGATTCAAGACCGGGTTTCAAAGCGTCGATAACCGCTTCCTTTGAACCGAACTCCTCGCTTTATGACTCAAAACTGAGTCACAAAGAGCCGATGACCGCTCTCTGAGAACCGAACTCCTCGCTCAAAGACTCAGAATCGGGTCGCAAAGAGCCGATAACCGCTCCCTAAGAACCGGCCTCCTCGCTCAAAGACTCAAGACCGGATTTCAAAGCGTCGATGACCGCTCTCTGAGAACCGGCATCCTCGCTTAAAGACTCAAGACCGGGTTTCAAAGCGTCGATAACCGCTCCCTTTGAACCGAACTCCTCGCTTAAAGACTCAAAATTGAGTCTCAAAGAGCCGAAGTCCACTCCCTTTGAGCCGAACTCTTCGTTTTATGCCCCTTGGAGCCTTCGTTTCACACCTGCAGAGACCCTGGTATATTAGCCCAATACCACTTTAACCTGGTTCACTGTTCCCGGAGGCTGCGCCGGGATACCCCCTTGAACCGGAGAGCCATTCAGGAGACATTCCCGGACTCCCTTGCTTACCCCGATGGGATTGTCCACCTGTATTTCATAGACCCCTCCGCGCCATACCCGGCGCGCGGTAAAGCCCTTCCATGACCGGGGGATACAAGGATCGATGAACAGGGCGTCAAAACCAGGCCGTATTCCCAAGATATACCGAGTGGCGGCGAAATAGCTCCACCCAGCCGAACCGGTCATAAAGGGATGCCGGGCCCGTCCAAAGGCGCTATGATCCGGCCCCATGATGAACTGGCAGTAGGAATAGGGTTCAGCCTCTCGGATTTCTATTTTATCGTTCTGGTAAAAAGGGCACAGGGCGTCATAGAACTTCATAGCCCGGTCTCCCCTGCCCAGGATGGCTTCGGCACACCAGGCCCAGGGGTTGGGATGACTAAAAATAGCGGCGTTTTCTTTGACCCCCTTATACACTCGAGTAACAAAACCGATTTCATCATCTGGGGCAGTATAGGCCGGGGCACAGAGCATGAGGCCAAAGGGAGTGTACAGATAGGCGTCCACTGCATCCATAGCCTTTTCACCCCGCTCCAGGGAGGCAACCCCGGACACCACTGCCCAGGTATTGGATTCCATGAAGACCTTCCCTTCGGCATTGTCCGGGGTTCCAATGGGCCGTCCTGATTTGGTAAATCCCCGGGTATACCAGGAACCGTTCCAGAGTACGGCTTCACAGACAGCCCGCACCTGTTCCGCCAAGGCCCCATAGCGTTCCTCATCAGCGGGGCATCCGCATTTTCGAGCAAGCTCGACAAAATGATTGAGGGCCCAATGGTGGAGCAAGGAGACCATAGCGCTTTCTCCGCCTCCCAGATTGAGACAGTCATTCCAGTCCGCCCGCAGGCCCTTGCAAATGCCGTGCTGCCCCACCTGTTCTGCAGAAAAGTCGAGAATCTTGGTGATATGCTCATACACCGTCCCTTCTCCGCCGTCAGCATAGGAGTATACCTCCTGGACAAACCCGAAATCTCCGGTTTCTTTGATATATTCGGTAATGGCGGGAACCAGCCAGAGCGCGTCGTCAGCACATACGTCTTTGATGCCGTGGAGGATCTGGGTTTTATCCGGGGTTGGGACCACCGTGGGGGAGGTGAAGGCCGGTTTCTTTGGGGGTTCAAACCACTCCGGCTGAAAAAGGTGGAGGCCGTAGCCCTGGGAACTTAAGCCCTTGAGCAGTTCGATGATCCGGCTGCGGCATTTTTCCGGATTGGAATGAGGAATACTCATAGCATCCTGGGCCGTGTCCCGATAACCCAGGCCGGTCCGTCCTCCCACTTCAATGAAAGAGGCAAACCGGGAGAACATCACGTTGATTTCCGACTGGTACAAATTCCAGGTATTGAGCATGGCATTCATCCCTTCATTCGGAGTAGACACCTGGAGCTTCTCCAGTTTAGCGGTCCAGAAATCCCGCAAAGCGGTAAACGCCGCGTCTACTGCAGCTTGCTGCCGGTACTTTTCCCGAAACGCCCTTCCCTGGGCCCGGTCTCCTTCGCCTAACATGAAGACCAGCCTATAAGTCTCTCCAGCCTCTAGGGTGATCCGGCGGTGCAAGGCCCCACAATGGTTCCCCCCCAGTTCGCTGGAACCGGAACAGCGGCCTTGTTCTACTGCCAAGGGGTTTGTTTCGGTCCGGTAGGGCCCGATAAACCTATCTCGCAGGCAGTCGTAGGTGTCCGCCATATCGCTGGCAGTAAAAAACTGGAACCCTCCCTCCTCATAAAAGGGATCCAGCTCAATGATGCCGTCAGCATAAGAAGAACCGCTTGAATAGAGGCTCATCTGAAAATTCTTGTTATCCATCTCAATATGATGAAAGGAGAATTCCAGGTATCCAAAGAGGCTTACCCGCCGCTTTCTGCCTGAATGGTTTATGAGTTTTACATCCCAGAGCTCCACCGGGTCTTCCAAGGGGATAAACAGGGTCTGCTCTCCGGAAATGCCTCCATATTCACCTTGATAGGTACTATAGGAAAGGCCCTGCCGGCAGGTGTATCGGGCCTTATCAAGATCCTGGCCCACCGGCTGCCAAGACAAACTCCAGTATTCCCCGGTATCATCATCCCGGATATAGACGTAATGCCCGGGTCTATCCATGGGCACTCCATTGGGCCGAAACCGGGAAATCCGATGGTATTCCGGGGATTTATAGAAAAGATAGCCTCCTGCAGTATGGTTAAACACCCCGCAGAGGTCCTTCACCCCAATATAATTTGTCCAGGATACAGGCACATCAACCCGGTCTAGCACATACTCCCGATGTTCCGTATCAAAATAACCATAACGCATAGGCTACTCCTTCTTTATAATAAGATACCTCAAAGGTACGGTGAAATCCAGGTCGTGGATCCGAGGCGAGTTAAAGAAGGAAAGGGCTTCCTGCCCAGGGAGGGGGTATGCAAAAAAATCCATCGGTACCACGGTTCCTCAGTTCCAGCCTAAACAAAACCCTTTCTATAAAATGGATATGGGGGCTGGTTCTGGGGCCATAACAACCTTCAACAAGGTGGATGTAAACTCGCATCAAGGCAGGTGTGAGCCTAACACCAGAGCGCTTGTCCTTGGGAGAGGCAAGGATCTGGCGTAAGGTAGATCAGACCCTTACCTAGGGAGAGATAAAGTTCTTATCTAAGGGAGGCGAAGGTCTTGTCCTAGTTAAGGCAAGAGTGGTGAGAGCCTAACACCAAGGGTAAACAGGCACAAGAACGGGATATTTTTTAATCCCGGAGCTGCTCTTTTTGTATCTTTTTTTCAAATTTAATTGACATAATACAATAATCTATCATACTTAAGTCATTATCGAATTCTTTGGAGTATCTAATAAAGATACGCCTTGCATTCGATGCGGAGAATCAAAGAAAAGAACCGTGGGGTGAGGTGAAACTTTCAATTATGGTTCTTACTTTAAGGAGAAATAATGATACTATCACGTAAAACATGGTGCTTGTTGGGAGTGATACCCTTCATTGCCTTGGCAGCCTGTTCCAAGCAAGGGGGCGATGCACAAAGCCGATCCGCCGATGGTCAGGTGGAAATTCGGGTTTTGAATTACCTGGATTTAACCTCTGCCAACAGTTCTGATGAAATTTCTCAGGTCTGGGAGGCCTTCAACAAGGCCAATCCAGATATCCGGGTGATCCGGGAGGATTTGTTCAATGAACCTTACCATAACAAGGTGGAAGCCTATGCTGCGGCAGGGCAATTGCCGGATGTCCTTTATGCCTGGCCGTCAGGAAGATCCACCACCCTCCATACTCAGAAGCTCTTGAAAGATCTCCTGCCCCTGGTTCAGCATGAGGGAGCGGAGTTTATCAGCGGTTTCTTGCCAAAAGCCTTGGATCCTAATGCCCAAGGCGCCGGGTATATGGCCATTTTCCCCCGGGCCGTCACCTCTAGTCATGCCTTTTATATCAATACCGCGGTCTTGGATGATGCAGGTCTCACTCCGGCACAGACCTACGATGAATTGAAAGCCCAGGTACCGGTCCTCAAGGCCAAGGGCTATGATACGGTGCTCATGGCCAATCAAGAATCCTGGGTCATGCAGTCCTGTCTCTTCTCCCTGATTGCCGGGCGTTTTGGCGGGGAAGGTTGGGAGCAGCAAATTCTTGCAGGAACTGCCAAATTTACGGATCCCGATTTTGTGAATGCCTTGGCCTTTATCAAGACCTTGTATGACGATGGGGTCCTTTCCCAGGCTACCCTTTCCACGGACTACGGCAGCGTCATCGGCCAGTTCGGTACGAATAAAGGGGCCTACCTCATTGACGGAGACTGGCGGGTCGGCGCCTTTATCACCGATAAGTCCACCGGGCAAGCGGTCATATCCCCGGAACGGCAGGAGAAGATCCAGATCACCGTGTTTCCCGATATTCCTGGATCCAAGCTTAATAAGTCCACTTCCGGTATCCTGGGTACAGGCTGGGGCATGAATGCCAATATCCCCAGCGGTTCTGCAAAAGAAGCCGCGGCCTGGCGTTTGATCAAGTGGCTTTCAGGTAAAGAGATTCAGACCTGGCTGCTTGAGACCGGCAGTATTGCTACCCCTACGGCAACCACCATTGATATAGACAGCCTTTCCTTGGAACCCATGCAAAAAGCGATTAGCAGCCTGGGAACCCAATATACCGCCACTACTGCGGTTATTGACGGCGTTTTTCACAGCGATGTCTTTAATCCCCTCAACGATGGACTGCAAGAGCTTGGCCTTGGAAGCAAAACCCCGGATCAAGTGGCCCGGGAGGTACAGCAGGCCTTTGATAATTGGAAGAACGCCAACCCATAAGTCTGCGGCCTACGCAGGAATAAAATGCCGGACATTTTATTCTAATTATTTATACCATAAGGAGCGTCGGTTTCAAAAGGTGAGTTTTTGAAACCGCACCCTTAATTCGACCTTAAGCCGTTTTTTCGGGAGCCAGTTTCATCAAACAGGAAGTTTCCCTATTAACCGGGTTTTGAAATTGGCTGAGGAAATGACATGACCCAAGGGTTCGGTTATTTCTGCGTAAGTCCTTAGGGAACGGAAAAGAGGTTGTCCGTTTTACGAACAGCCTCTTTTTATTGTTTTTTATTGCCTATGCAAGGAGCTTATTAATGAGCGAATTGACTGCAAAGAAGGAGCAGCGGGCGGCATATATCATTCTGGTGGTGCCGGCGGTGCTTATTTATTTTTGCGTTATGGCCTTTCCTACCATCTTCTCAGTGGTATTGAGTTTAACCAACTATAACGGCGGAAAGATTTTCGGTAATTCCCGGATGAGTTTTGCAGGTATTGCCAGTTATATCACCATATTTAAGGATTCATACTTCTATCTGGCCCTCAAAAACAACATGCTTATCGTCCTGGTATCCGTATTTGGGCAAATTCCCTTGGGCTTTGTCCTTGCGTATATTCTGTCCCGGAAGCTGGTCCGGGGGACTGATTTCTTCCAAACCATGATATACCTGCCCAATGTGATTTCCGCGGTTATCATCGGTATTCTCTTTAAGAGTTTCTACCAGAGCCAGGACAGCGTCTACATGGAAATTGTCCGGTTCTTTAATCCCAAGGCCGAGTTTGCCCTTAATCAGTACCCCATGATTCCGGTCTTGGTGGTCATGCTCTGGATGTATACCGGAATGTACGTGATCATCTTCCTTGCCAATCTTCAGCGGATTGATACCTCTATCATTGAGGCGTCAAAAATCGACGGCGCCACTGAAGCCCAGGCCTTCTGGCATATCATTCTTCCGGCCCTTTCAGGGGTAATCGTTACCAGTGCAATCCTGGCGATCTCCGGATCCCTCAAGTCCTTTGACCTCTTATTCGTGATGACCCAGGGAGGACCGGCCCAGCGGACCAGTGTGCTTTCCCTGTACATGTACAATAAAGCCTTCCGGGGAGCCCCCAATTACCCCTTGGCAAACGCCATTTCTACGGTCATGGTGATTATCAGTTTTATACTCATCGGTATAACCCGAAGCGTGGAAAAACGGTTCGGTGGAAAGGAGTAGGATATGGCGGATCTACGCAGCGGGAATATCCCGGCCAAGATTATCATTTATACGGTAATGGGTATTTTTACGGTCCTGGCGATTTATCCCATCCTCTGGCTGTTTATTCAATCCTTTAAAACAACCCAGGAATATCTGACCTCCAGTAAACTGGCCTTGCCTAAGGTTTGGTTCTCCAGCAACTACCCCTACTCATGGAAGATAGGTAATTTTGGTATTTTATTGCTGAACAGCATCTTTTATACGGTGGTCACGGTAGTGGCAGTGGTGATCTTCGGCTTTATGGCAAGTTTTGCCTTTGCAAAAATAAAGTGTAAGGCCACCCCGATCCTGCATGGAACCTTTATCATCGGTATTCTGCTTACCCTGCAATCCATTATGGTGCCCCTCTTCTTGATGGTGAATGCGGTGGGCCTTTACAATACCCGGCTGGGAGTGCTCATCCCCTATATCGGCTTGGGGCTCCCCATGGGGGTGTATCTGGGTACAGAATTTATCAGCGGTATTCCTGAAGCCCTCATTGAATCGGCTCGTATTGAGGGGGCCCAATACCTTAAAATCTTTAGCAGCATCATTTTCCCCATGACCGCTCCGGTGGCCATGACCGTGGGGATATTGACCTTCACCGGTACCTGGAACGAGTTCATGCTCATCAATATCCTCAGTTCCAGCGACCTTATCAAATCCATCCCTGTAGGGGTTAACCGTTTTTCCGGGGCCTTGGCTTCGGATTATGGAAAACAGTTCGCTGCCCTGGTTATTGGTATGATCCCTATGCTGCTCTTTTACCTGACTTTCCGAAAACAGATTACCAAAGGGGTTGCCGCAGGAGCAGTCAAAGGGTAAGCTGCGGAGGCAGAGATGGCAGTTTTGGTACGGCCCGCTTGCGGGTCGGATCTTCCCTATCTCTATGAAATATGTCTTAAGACCGGAGATGCAGGTAACGATGCTTCCGGTCTTTTTTATGATCCCTTGTTGTTAGGTCAGTACTACGGGGCGCCTTATTTCTTTTATGACCCCAGTCTCTGTTTTGTGGCAAAAGACTTGAACCGGCGCTTAGAAAATCCATAACCTTTGACCAGGGGAAAGAGAACAGCGAACACAAACAGCTCTCTGAAAATACGGCAATAGCGGTATATTTTTGTCATCCCCATTCGCCGAGGGAGCAAGGGACGGGTGAAAATACGAATTATCTGATACGGGATATGTTCTATCCAGTAGAGGATTTCAGGGAACTGACGTGGCAAGCATTGCGAGATTACTCAATGAGCGGCCAAGAAAAACACTTGACTTTAGAACGCCTTATGAGCTATTCTCTCAATTACATTAGGAATTACCGAGTGCCATACTTTTATTATTTTTTTTCAAAGATAATTCTTCTGCAAAACAAAACTGTAATACAACAAAAAATCAATTTTTCCATTCTTCTTGTATTTATATTTATACAATTTATCTACAATATTTGTCAATATTATATTAGACTTATTTAATAACCTTCTAAGCTTTTCTGTCATAATTTATAATATCACAAATTAAGGTCATCCTTAACATTTGCTTAGGTGATGGTTGTTACTTACCTTTACCGGAATGAAGCTGTTTGAATGGGAGGGTTCTATCCCAAGGTATCCACGATCAGCGTCAGGGGGTATCGAAGTGCTGATCTCTTTTCCCA
>JAITAI010000311.1 GCA_031284195.1 Treponema sp. | reverse complement strand
CAGGGGTTGAAATAATTTCATTTTCATAGTTTTGATTATTTCACTTTTCTATTTTTTCTGCAATATATCGCAAAACGAATTTTGCCTTTTCCAACCGCTCTTTTTGACATTATAGACAGACTCTAATTAACCTTATAGAGGCGTTAAAACGCGTTTTTTTTGTTTTTCAGGCGAAAAACAAAAAAAATAGCAGCCGATTAGACTAAAAAGCAGGGTATGAAAAATATGTGGGCAAATATGCCAGGAAGAAAAACTGCGGAGATGTCATTAACACTCTGTGTTAATGTTCGATTATATCGGCATATCGGCGGCGATTTCGCCGCCTAACATAGAAGTTACACGGAGAAAACAAAATATAAAACTCCGTGTACTCCGTGGTGAATTTGTTTCTTGGTGATTACGCATATCATGAAGTTTTAGTGTAATCAAGGTACTCATAGGATGATTAGACTAAAAGTATATTTAAGAATTTAACCACAACGGTGCAGAAGGGTAGACCACTACGCAGTCAATCAGAAAGCATGAAAGAGATAAAAACCGGGAAACCTAACCTTTTGTGCGCCTTTGTGTTCCATATTCCTCTTCTTGTCGCTTTTCTCTTATCTGGAAATTTAGTCCAATCAAGGTACTCCTACCATGTGGGTGCAAAAACAAACAGCCCCGAAACAAATACATCGGAGCTGTTTTTGAATTATAGGTCTGGTTTATACGATGTTTTTTGCCAGTTCAATACCAAGCCTGCGACCGAATGTGAGACAGTTACCGCCATAGCAATGGCCCGGAATGGCGAAGTTATAGGTATTGGCGTAGACATCACCAACCATCTGGCCGACATTGAAGAGGCCGGGGATGGGCTGGTCGCTTGCATCACAGACCCGCATATGATCATCGGTTCTAAGACCACCCATTACCGTCATGAACAGGGGCTGATTTGTTGCGGCAAAAACTTTTTTGTTGGGATCAACTCTGCAAAGCAGGGTGGAATCTTTGCCAAAATCCGTATCCTTTTTGACCGTGACCATCTTATTATACTGATTCACCGTTTCAAGGACTTTACTATAAGAGAGGCCAATTCTTGAATCTGCACAAAGAGCCTGAAGGTTATCAGCCTTAATGCTGGTGTCCGCATTCCATCCACCAAGGATCATCTCCTTTGCCGGAGGAGGATTAAAGAAGGATGAACCGAAACTGTAAAAATTGCGGCCCGCTGCTATTACGGTATCGTACCAATCTTCATTCCAGATACCATACGCTATTTTACCCGGCTGGCTAAGAAGAAGGGTCGCGGCATAGGGTAAAGAAATATCCTCATTGTAAAAACGCTCGCCGTTCTTATTAACTACCAGGCCCTGATGAAAACCCAAGGGCTGATAACCGCCGTTGCTCCCAAAAAACCCTATGGAACCCTGGATCATAGGGGCAGCGGGGTATGCGTTCTGCCATGCCGCGCCGACCCAGAGCCCCATTTTATGGCCATCGCCTTTGTAGAGCCCGCTGCCGGTAGAGAATGCGGTATTGTAGATATTACCATCACCACCATTTTCCGGAAGGCTGGGATGTTTACTAAAATCTATAATGTCTAAAACCCAGGGACAATACTTGGCCATCATGTCCAGATCAGCCGAAAAATCCCCGGTGGCCAGCACCACCCCTTTAGAGGCCTTATATTTATAGAATTTTCCCGTTTTGAGATCCTCGGCAATCACGGCTTCAACCTTGCCCATCTTACCGCTTTCGGTTCCACCGCGTACCAACCGCCTGGCAGCAGTCAGCGTTTTTATGGGAACTTTATGTACATCCACCAGTTCCTTCGCCAGAGCTTCTACGGTATTTTGTTGTCCGGTACTAACCATAAACGCCGTCGTCGGATCGGTACCCGGATCCATAAACGCATGGGCTACGGTCTGCGACTGTAATATGGGATCGTAATTATCAACTTCCAGTGTTGTAATGACATTATAGGGAGAATTTGACACCATGTTAATGAGCCAGTCCATCGCCTCCTCGGATTCGTTGTAGAATTTGGACCACTTGCGTTGGTCAACCCGGTACGAAGCGGCAAGTTTTTCCCGATTAAGATAGCTTATCCACGCGTCCTGGGAATAACCCAGGGAGTCTTTCTTTGCTTCCATCACCGTACTCCAGGTGGAAGAATTTGAACCGCCCCGGGAAATAGCACCGTGAGGATTGGTTCCGTCAGACCCCGGTGCGGCGCCGGTGATTAAAAGAATCTTAAGATCTGAATTCTCCTGCTTTGCAGCCAATGCAGTGGTAAGACCGGCCATCCCCGAACCCACAACCACGATGTCAAAAGCTTCCTCTCCCTCAATACTGGTTATGGGGGTCGGGGCTTTCTCAAAGGCCCATTCTTTTTGCGATCCCTCCGCATCCAGATCTTTGTAGATATATTCGGTCGATGTGGGATTCTCACATGCGCTAAGGGCGCCAACTACCGCAACACCCGCAGCGCCCGCCGCAGCGCCTTTCAAAAAATCACGCCTGGACAACCCGGTAGTTTGTTCTCCACCGGACTTTTTTGTTTCGCCTTTACCCATAATGTATCGTCTCCTAATAAATAAATTTATTTCTTAACCTGTTTTGATTTGCCAG
Organism: Treponema sp.; assembly: GCA_031284195.1. Lineage (GTDB taxonomy): Bacteria > Spirochaetota > Spirochaetia > Treponematales > Breznakiellaceae > JAIRLU01. Next base: position 3,745 of record JAITAI010000311.1, on the reverse strand, counting down.
GTTAGAAGTACCAAGAAATATCACTCAGGATCGTAACCGGGAATCTCCGCCAGCGCCTTACGGCCTGCCTCAATAACCAAATTCCTGGTCACTGTAGCAGCTGAGACCGCATCAATTTCAACCGAATTTTTTGCTATAATTTTATCCGGTGCGGAAGACAATACCCGTCCGCCAACATTGGCGGTGTTTCCTTCGCTACCCTCAAAGCTAACATTGGTGATGTATCCATCCTTCAGGGTGAGGGTTATGATAACTTTACAAGGTCCTTCCATATGAATAGATGATGCAGTATCGCTTTTTTCACCGGAAAAAGGCGGATCCCCATAGGGCGCGTGTTTTTGGGAAGAAGGGAGGTCATCAGTTTCAGTAGGACATCCGATTAAGAGAAAACAGAATACCGCCGCCGATAACAATACCGTCAATTTTTTGGTCATTTATATTTCTCCTTAAATAAATAATGATTTCCCCGCGTCTGAAAGACGGGGTATGGACCCGCTTGCGAATGAAGAACCCCGGACCAAGCTCCGGGGTATGGACCCGGTCTTCCCATCAAGAAGTATATTTTTCCGGGGATATTCTGATACCGTAGAGACAAGAAAGCCGCCTTTTCGGGCCACAGTTGGTTATGAGAAAGGAAAGAAATCAGGAAAAGAATAACGTTATAAACAACTATGTATGTGTGTGTGGGGGGGGTATAAATTGTTATAATACAATGAATTATGGAACATTATCGGCAAAACCCCCTTTACGCTGGATAAGACTAAATCGCTATAAACCCTATGGCATCTCTATGTCAAGATACCACTCTGCCTCATATTCGTTTTTCATAACGTTTCTGCATTATTTTTGAAACGAGGATATTTGTATTCTACCAAGCAAAAAGAATTATGTCAATATTTTTTTGAAGATTTCCAGTTTGACCACTACACGAACTATAGAAAAGCGCCATGATCCTGCGATCATGGCGCTTTATGGGAAACGGGACTGTTCGAGGGTTCCCCGGATAGTCCCGTTTCGGGGTACGATCCCCGACAGATATTTTTCCGGCAGTGAAAAATTGCCCAAAGCTTTTCTATCGGGTCAATTAGACACCCTCTGGAATACTATTATTAGCGATATCCTTCCCTAATACCCAAGGCAGGGTCAAGCAGCAGGCGCCCAAATTCTGGCCGGGAAGACCGAAATTGTAGGTCCCGGCGAAGAAGTCGCCAATCATGGTCCCGGTATTGTAGAGTCCCGGAATAGGATTATCGAGTTCATCGCAAACCTGGAAATATTCGTTTGTCCGCAGACCTCCCATAACGCAGAGGAAAGAAGCGCCCACAGAACGGGACATATAAAGCGGGGTCTCGTCAAGAAGTGGATAGAGCAAGTCCGGATTCACCTGAAATTCTGTATCCAGTTTGGGAGAGGTTTTGGCAAAACCATCGTACCGCCTAATCGAGGCGATGGCTTCCGCCCGATTGATCTTCCACCCCATCCGGTTAATGGCATCATCCACCAATTCTTCCGGTGTATTGCCCGTTGCATAAGTAGAAGTGCTCGCTGCCCATTGGTCTTTCAACTGTTGAGGGGTCTGAGGCCTGGGTCCATCATGAACGGTATTGTTAAAAGAACAACCAAGCGATTCCCATTCGCTCTGGGTATCGGCATAGCTTGCCGCCCAGACACCGTAAGAGGTCTGCTCGGGCTGGGTGAGTTTCGAAATGGCGCCAAATGCGAAGTTGGTATTCTCGTTATGATAACGCTTCCCGTTGATATTAAGGTTGAGCCCCCAGAAGTTATCGACTACCGCATGGGTAGGACCGCTGGTAGCCCCATTTATCGCGCAGGGATTGGGGAATACCTTCTGCCATGCTGCCCCGACCCAGAGCCCCATTTTCTGACCCGCTCCATCACAAAGGCCGTTCATCTCCAGGCCCTTGTCGTAATTAACCGGGCTTTTATCGAATTCAAGGGCGTTTTTGAATAACTCATACGCCCAGGGAGAATACTTAACCATCATATCCCGATCTTTCGAGAAGTCCCCGGTAGCAAGCACTATGGCTTTGGTTCCTACATACTTGACGTACTTTCCGGTAGGGGTCCAGGATGCAGGGACTCCGGGATCTATAGGAACAAAAGGATTGTCCGGACCATAAGTCGGAGGGACCGGAGGAGTATACGTGAGTTTTTCGCAAATTACCGCAGTCACCCGGTCGCTTTTATTATCCGTGGTTCCCCGAACCAGCTGGACCGCCCTCTGATTATATACGATCGTTTTACCATAGCCATTTACTATCCAGTCGGCATAAGCATTAGAGCATTGGGGAGCGCCATAGAATACGCCCCATCGCATAGGAGTTTCCGTATTACTGAAGTTATGTACCGATGGGGGCGCCTTAAGAGTACCGTCCCTGTCTTCATAAGGGGGTTCAAGATTAACCTCAAGCGGGGTAACGGTTGGGGTGCTTGCCATCTTTGTGACCATCCAGTCCATAGAAGCGCCGGAATTCTGGAGCCACCTGGACCATTTGATCTTGTCCATGGCATAGATGCCCGCAAGCTGCTCAAGTTTCACATGTTCCAGGGCCAGACTGGGGGTGTAGGGAGACGGATAAGGTTCAAACCCGGGGTCACTGGCATGGGCAGCATTATACGCGTTTAACTGGTCAGTCTGAAATTGAGAACCAATGGCCTGATTAGAACCACCCCGGGAAATAGGCTGACTCCCGGCGCTGACCACTATGACATCTACGTTTTTTTCGGCTAAAGCAGTCGCACAGCAAAGACCGGACATTCCGGAACCAACCACTACCACCTCTTTTGTCACCGTTTCTTCGATTTGGGAATCCGAAATCAAAGCAGGAGCCTGCATAAATTTCCATTCTTTGTCGTAAGAATTGGCATCCAACGGATCGTCGTTTGTAATGTACTGCGTCGGATTTTCACAAGCCCCGAGAGCTCCGATTATAGTGATTCCTACAGCACCGGAAGCCGCGCCTTTAAGGAAGTCACGCCTGGACAGCCCGGATCCTTGTTCTTGAATTTTACCGGGTTTTTTTGTTTTTTTGCTCATTTTTCCCTCCAAATAAATAGTGTATTTATTCTTAACATAAAGGTTAGGAATACCAATTATTGTGGGTCGAATTCGCCCCTTTTAATTTTTGCAAGCGCCTCTCTGCCGGCCTCTCTAATTGCATTACTTGTTATAGTAGACCCGGCAAGGGTGTCGATCTCCACGGTGTTTTTCTGTACCATTTCAGCGCCAGCGCGGTTTATCACTATTTGCCCACGGTCGGTGGAATCTGCACCGGTAACCCTTGCAGTCGTAATCACTCCTTCCGCTAGAGTAATGGTTACGGTAATCAAATTCCCCGTATATCCCGGTACCTTAACGGTAGCTGTTCCGGTGTTATATCCCGGTCCCGGATCGTCCGACGGGCATCCCGTAAGCCCAAAGCAGAAAACCAACAACCCAGCTAAAAACAATACTGTTACCTTTTTACTCATCAAAATTTCTCCTTGTTATATACAATGTTGTTATAGGGGAAGTACCCCCCCTAAGTGCCGGGAAAAATGGCAGAAAAAGCAGAAGATTCGGGGGAAGAAAAAAAAGACTATCCCAATTCTATTTTGGAACTGCCTTGAATGAACCTCCCCGCCGCAGAGCGGCGGGGTATCGAAGATTTCTCCGTGAAATCTTTGTGTATGCGGGGGAACACATCCCCCGCACCCCCAGTAGGAAGCGCCCCAAGGGGCGGGG
>JAITAI010000300.1 GCA_031284195.1 Treponema sp. | reverse complement strand
TCAAAGAGGGCCTTTAAGGTCGAACACAGCAGGGATTTCCCAAAACGCCGGGGTCGAGACAGAAAAAAGACCCCTCCTGAACCGGTTATGAGTTCATAAATCCGGGCGGTTTTATCCACATAACCATATCCCCCTTCACGAATCTTCACAAAGTCCTGTATACCGATAGGGAGTTTTCGTTCCATGTATTTAGTATGCACCCAGGTTGACCTTGTAGGCAATGGGCTGATACGCCAAACCCTATCCGGCTAATCTTCCTGCCTCGATTTCTACCCTTCTATCACATCGTTCCACCGTGGTAAGCCGATGGGCAATCACGATCAACGTCTTATCCGCACTGATACGGTATATCTCATCCATGATCTTTCCCTCTGTCTCGGTATCCAGTGCTGAGGTCGCCTCATCCAGGACTAGGACATCCGGGTTAGTATACAAAGCCCGGGCAATTCCTATACGCTGCTTCTGTCCGCCACTTAATTGAATGCCCCCTTCGCCAACCCGGGTGTCTATCCCGTCCCGTTCTTCTAAAAAATCCCAGATATTCGCCATTTTCAATACCGCTAGGATCCGTTCTTTTTCCCGAACAGAACCAAAGGACACATTCTCTCCAACCGTCCCGTCAAATAGATAGATACTTTGGGGTATATACCCGATCTTACGTCTCCAGGATTGGATATTTGCATCGGTTACTGCTACATCATCCACATACAAGCCGCCTCTCACCGGCTTATGTAAACCGATAAGGACATCGATCAGCGTAGACTTCCCACTCCCACTCTCTCCCACAACCGCTACCTTCTCCCCTTTGTGTATAAGGAGACTCACATCTTGTAATACTTTCTTTTCCGCAATATAATTGAAAGAAAGATTGTTTATACGTATCGTCTTCGTAAAGTCAAGGGTATCATTCCCTTCCTGTACGGTTTCCTGGTGTATATCCTCATATACGATTTCAAGGGACCGCTTAAAAAAGGTTATGGTATTGATACTACTCAACATCCTCGTGGCTGCAGGCAATATCCGGTACAGAGAAAGGGCATAAAGGGAGATCACCGGTATGATGGTTTCTGCAGAGCGATACCGCCATAGGATAAAATTAACCGTCCCGATAATCAGGGCAAACCCGGTGCTTTCAAGGATACAACGGGGTATAATCCCTAATACACTGTTTATCCCCTGGGCCCGGGCAATCTTTTGGGTAAGTCCGGTAAACTCCTGAACCATACTATCCCCATTACCTTTAAGCCGGATAAACTTAAAGTTCCCGAAGGTTTCAGCCAGGATTTGGTATACCTTCTTATACGCCTCAGCCCGGCGTATTCCTTGACGCCGGCTTATGCGTAATACCGTGGTCAACACCAACAGCACCACCAGACCCAGTATCGCCGTTAAGACGAGGGTTATCTGCCATTGGATAACAACCATACCCCCATAGAGCAATAAAACGGTAAATAGCTCTGCAAATACTTGCAGGACATTTAGTAACAACGATCCGGTATTGTTTGCCTCGGTAACGATATGCTGGGTTAATTCCGATGAATTTCGCTGGATAAAACGCAGATAAGGCAGGGCCAGATAGGTTCTAAAAAGTCGCTCGCTGAAATACCGGAACACCCCAAAAGAAAACCGGGAAAGAATGTAGGTATAGGCCACATTATAGAGGGCGCGGAAAATATAAAACCCTATAATGGCGAAGCCCAGAGCAATTACAAAACTATTCTTGTGGGTAAAATGAAAGGTATCAAAGACCTGTTTGTATAAACCCCTATCCAGCAAATCCGTATTGGTGGCGATTGAAATAAAGGGCATGATCGCAGAGACGGCAACCGTCTCAACCAAGGACAATCCTATGGCCAAGAACACCAACAGGATCAGTTGCAACTTATGCCGGCGGAGCAGCAGACTTCGTAAGTATTTAAAGAACAACGTAAACCTTGAAACGGTCATGGTATGGGATTGGTTATTATACTCATAGCTTGTTCCGTGCTTTGATTTTCAGAAACCCTATCCCCACCAAAGTCCGCCATGCTAGCGTATCCGTTTTTCCAAGTAAGCTTTTGGTTGAGGTATTACTGCTCTTGCTTATTCCCGTAATACTCACCGCGTTGCAGTAACTTTATTGACCGGCTGTAAAGACTTTGATTTTTCTGCTCGATGGTAAATTACAACTTTTTTTATTGCTTCAACTGGTATAAATAGAGACACTACCCCTCCTTAATTTATCCTACTGTATGATGATAATACAGCATTAAATTTAATCCGCAGACATAGGTATAACCACTGGATGCACATTGTGAGCCGTAACATCATCAACATGTATACCAGATCCTGGAGCAGTAGCCTAACAAGATCAATCATTGTTAGCTGCTCAGTAACACTCTTGTTCATGACCAGATCATCCATGATCAGTCATTAAGGTAAAAAAACAAAAAACCGTCCAACCCTTAGGGAGACCCTGACCAGGGTTACACCGGCATTGGTAATACTATACAATTTATAAGAAAAGGGATTAATACATTGTGATATAAAGAATTATAAGTATCTTTCACAATAGTAATACTACCCTTTTATAACGCCCTGGCGCTACTACTCCTATTTTTCAGCATCTCAAGACCCTGTTTATAGGATGCACCCCCCATACAAGGCAGTTTCATCCTCTGATTATTAATGATCTATAGCACATTCATATTTGTTTGTCTAGGTATTTTAGAAAAAAACAAAAAAATACCTTAATAAAGATTGATCCGGTAAAATGGGTGATTTCTTAAAGCAGGCAAAACCCTTCCGGGAGTTTTGCCTGCACCATTGCATTTTAAGTCCCTGCCCCCACGTCCTGAGCCGCATCGTATATAGTCTGGTATACTCCGGGGATCTGTTCCTCATCAATACTCGCAAAAGCTACCCGGAGATAGGTTTCCCCAAAAGAAATCGTACCAATCCCGTGTTTTGCCAGCAGCTCCTGCCGCAATGCTTCTGCGCTCATACCCATACACCGGAAACTCATAAAATACCCGGAGTTGAAAGGCAAGGGCCGGAGATACGGATGAGCAGGATGTTCGTCCAGGAATTGCTTTACCCGCTGATACCGTTTTTGCAGCAGGGTATGGTACTGTTCCTTTTCAGCGTTTGTCCTCTCATCTTCCAGGGCCTTCAGTATAAGGTATTGAGCCGGGGTATTGGCACAGGAAACCGAGGACCGAATGGCCCCCATGAGCTTTTGCACCAAACCTTCGTAATGGTTCTCCTGTAAACCCGGGGAACCAAAGGTAATGAATCCCATCCTGAAACCCCAGACATAATCTTCTTTGGTGGGCCCGTCGATTTTAATCGCTAAAATCCGCTCATGGGCCTGGGCAAGCTGGCTGAACAGGGATTCCTTCATACAGTTCGCTTCATAAAAAAGCCCGAAATAGGCATCGTCACAAAGCACAAGCACATCCGCGCCGCCCTGGGCGATTTCCCTGATACAGGCGAGCAAGGCGTCTACTTCAGAGATAGTAGGGGAATACCCCGAGGGGTTATGGGGAAAGTTAAGGATGAGCCGGACTGTCCCGGTTTTTGCTGCCCCTTCCAGGGCATTCCTGAGCGCCCGCATATCCAAGCCCCAGGCAGAACCGAACAAGGGGATTCCCTGCAGCACTGCGCCCCGGCGTTCCTGAAAGATGAGTTCGTAATTATCCCAACAGGGGCTGCTTAGGAGGAGGGCGTTTCCTGCTCCCACGAACAGGTCCGCCATATAAGAAATCCCTGCAGTAATACCAGGAACCACCACAGGAAGGGACATGTTTTCAGGACGTAAAGAGGGATTGTACTGGAGGATCCGGTGCTTCCATACCCTGCGGGCCTCTTGAATCCCCGCAGTAGGGGCATAGACCACGGCTTCTTCCGGTTTAAGCCTTGGTAGCTGATCCCCAATGGCCGACAGCATGAGGGGTTTACCCTGGTGATAGGCCATACCAATGGTGGCGTTTCCCTTATGGGCCTTTTGCTTGGCCTCTGCGCTTTGGGCGATAATTCCTTGGGGAAAATAAAGACGCCGTCCTAAGGGGGAAAGCAGCCGTCCTGCCACGGTACCGTCTAGTAAGGAGTTAAGTTCATCTGCAAGATAGTTCATATATGCTCCATCTTTACTATTTCTAAAAATGGGCTCCTCTGTCAATGTACTCCCAGGGTTTTTTGCTTGTACTGACCATACATTCCCCCTATACTCATTGGTGATGGCATATAAAAAAGAATGGTTTGAGGATGAGCGCTTTTGGGAAGAGTACGCTCCCATCATGTTTGACAGTCAGCATTGGGCAGAGGTCCCTCTGGTGGCGGATAGTGTAACCCGGCTTGCTAAACTAAACCTGTATGACCCCCTGAGGGAGACGAATACCGTTGTAGCCGGCCCTTGGGTGCTGGATCTATGCTGCGGGTTTGGGCGTATCACCCTGGAGTTGGCTCGACGGGGCTTTGCCGTTACCGGGGTAGATATTACCAAAAGTTACCTGCAAACTGCCCGGGAAGATGCGGCTTATGAGAACCTCGATATTGAATTCATCCACGCTGATGTTCGTTCTTTTACCCGTCCCCGGTTTTTTGATGTGGTTACCAACCTGTACATTTCCTTTGGTTATTTTGAAAATCCCGATGACGACCGGCTCATGGTTAGGAATGCCTATGATTCCCTTAAACCTGGAGGGGCCTTTATCATAGAAACCTTGGGAAAAGAAATTGCGGTTCGGGATTTTGTGGAGCGGGAATGGTTTACCCGGGCGGATCTTACGGTACTTACCGAGTATACCCCGGTGGATTCCTGGTCAGGGCTTAAAAACCGGTGGATCCTCCTCAAGCAGGGAGCATGGATCGAGCGGACCTTTACCCAGCGCCTGTATGCCGCATCAGAGCTGCGGCGTTTACTCTTGGATGCAGGCTTTGCATCGGTGGAACTCTACGGCGATTGGAACGACGGGGCCTATGACAACCGGGCGCAGATGCTCATCGCAGTAGGCCGCAAATCACCCTCATGAGGGCCGGGAATAAACCCATAGAAAACTTCCAGGCCTTGGGAGCCTCTCCGCCTCCCTATAAAATCCGCTGCAAGTTGCAACGGTTTGGTTCGTTCCCCAGAAACGGCCCCCTCCAAGGACGCTTCAGTCCAATAAAGCCGCCAGGCCATGCTTCTCAGGGGAATAAGCCCCGGTTTTGGTGAGACTGCACCGCTCTTTTAAGGAAAAGATACGAAAAAGACGAGGACCCGTCCCTTCCGCCATCTCAAACTTTGCTATGGGTTTATCCTGATGATCGCCAGACCCCTTGTTTTTTTTTCGTTTCTTTTTATACTTTGTTTTAGTAAGTAGACAATATCAATAGGTAACAAAACAGGCAACAAAGGACTTATTGATTGGGGGTATGTATGAAGATTGCTATTAATGGCTTTGGCCGTATCGGCCGCCTCGTGTTTCAAGCGCTTGTGGGACAAGAACTGCTCGGAAAAGATAAGATCGACGTAGTCGCAGTAGTGGATATTTCTACGGATGCGAAATATTTTGCCTATCAGCTCAAATATGATTCAACCCAGGGTCAGATGAAGGCTGATATTGGCGTCAAAGGGGAAGATATTCTCGTGGTTAACGGCCATGAGATCAAATGCCTTTCAGGCAAAGGGCTCACCCCTGCACAGCTCCCCTGGAAAAACCTGGGAATAGAGTATGTCATCGAATCCACCGGGATTTATCCCAATGAAAAAGCCTACGGCCATCTTGAAGCAGGGGCGAAAAAGGTGATCATCTCCGCGCCGGGCAAATCTGCAGATGCCCAGAAGCCCATCAAGACCATCGTCATGGGGGTTAACGAGGGTGAGTATGATGCTTCCAAACATTCGGTGCTTTCCAACGCAAGCTGCACCACCAACTGTCTCGCTCCAGTGGTGCATGTCATCCTTAAAGAAGGTTTCGGTATTGAGACCGGTCTTATGACTACCATCCATGCCTATACCGCTACCCAGAAGACCGTTGACGGGGTCTCTTCAAAAGATTGGCGAGGCGGACGGGCTGCAGCCATCAATATCATCCCCTCTACCACCGGCGCAGCAAAGGCGGTGGGAGAAGTGCTTCCTTCCACCAAGGGCAAGCTCACCGGTATGTCCTTCCGGGTGCCTACCCCTACCGGTTCCGTGGTGGACCTCACCTTCCGGGCCACTAAAGATACCTCTATTCAGGAAATCGACCAGGCTCTGAAAAAGGCGGCAGGTTCCTATCTCAAAGGTATTCTGGCGGCCTGTGATGAGGAAATCGTGTCCTCAGACATCATCCACAATTCCCATTCTTCGATTTATGACAGCCTGGCCACCTTGCAGAACAACCTTCCCGGAGAGAAGCGTTTCTTCAAAGTGGTTTCCTGGTATGACAATGAGTGGGGTTATTCAAACCGGGTGGTGGATCTCCTGAAATACATTGATAGCAAGAAATAGGGGGCGAAACCTCAAGAGCACAAGGTCTGTTTCATCTGAGCCGCAGACCTAAGGCAGAAGACGCAAGGCCCCGCCATTCCTAGGCCGGGGCCTTTTTACTAATCTCAAGGAGTATACAATATGATAAAAACCGTAAAGAACGTAGACCTCAAAGGAAAACGGATCATCATGCGGGTGGATTTCAACGTACCCATGAAGGACGGGGTCGTCCAGGATGATACCCGTATCATGGCGGCCCTTCCTACTATCCAATACATTCTGGACCAGGGGGTCAAAACCCTAACCTTGATGAGTCATCTAGGGGACCCTTCCAAAGATGCCAAGGCAGCCAAGGAGAAAGCGGAAAAGGCGGGTAAGGGCTTTGATGAAAAAGCCTACATCCAGGGCAAACACCGTCTCGCGCCAGTGGCCGCATATCTGGAAAAGAAACTAGGGAAGCCGGTGATCTTTGCCGGGGAAGATTCCTGCTACGGCAAAAAAGCCTTCATCGACGCCCAGCCTGCAGGTTCGGTGATCATGCTGGAGAACACCCGGTTTCACAAGGAAGAAACCGCTAAGGATGAAGCGGACCGGGATAAACTCGCCAAAGAACTGGCCGCCTACGGGGATATTTTTGTAAATGACGCCTTTGGGACCGCCCACCGGGATCATGCTTCCACTGCTTCTATTGCCAAATTCGTTCCGGTTTCAGTGGCGGGCTTCCTCATGGAAAAAGAAGTGGATTACCTGGAGCCTATTGTTACCAATCCCCAGAAACCCCTGGTGGCCATCATCGGCGGGGCTAAGGTTTCTTCCAAAATAGCAGTGCTGGAAAGCCTCCTTAAAAACGCCGCGGCCCTGATCATCGGCGGGGGCATGGCCTATACCTTCCTCAAGGTTCAGGGGCATAAGGTCGGGAAGTCTCTGGTGGAAGCGGATCAGTTGGATACAGCCCAGCGGATCCTCGACACTGCCAAAAAAGTAGGGGTGAATATCCTGCTGCCTTCGGATCATGTAGGGGCCGAAGCCTTTGATGCTGGGGCCAAGCCGGTAGCAATAGATAGTATCGACATTCCCGATAACCTTTTGGGTTTGGATGTGGGTCCCAAGACCCTAGCCAAATATCAGGAAATCCTGGCCAAAGCCAAAACTATTGTATGGAACGGCCCGGTGGGAGTTTTTGAATTTGCCCCCTTTGCCAAAGGTACTGAAACCGTAGCCAAGCTCGTGGCAGAAGCCACCGGCAAAGGGGTCATCACCGTGGTAGGAGGCGGCGACTCGGTGGCCGCAGTGAACCAATTCGGCCTTGCTTCCCAGATGAGCCATGTGTCCACTGGCGGCGGCGCTTCCCTGGAACTCTTGGAAGGGAAGAAACTCCCTGGCATTGAAGTAACCCGGGGAAAGTAAGTACAGCAGGAGGAGCAAGGAAGCCCCTGTTCCTCCTAATACCGCAAGGAGCGAACACGATGAGAAACTACTATATTGCAGGAAACTGGAAAATGCACAAGACCCGTGCCGAGGCAGCGACTCTGGCCCAGGCTCTGGTGACCCAACTCAAGGACGGGAAATACAAATACCTAGTGGCCCCTTCCTTTACGGCTCTGGAAACAGTGGCCGCCATCATCAAGGGGAGCAATATTCTCTTGGGAGCGCAGAACATGGCTGCGGAAGAACAAGGGGCTCATACCGGGGAAGTCTCGGTCCTTCAACTCAAGGACCTGGGGGTTCACACGGTGATCCTGGGGCATAGCGAGCGACGGCATACCTACAAAGAAGATGATGGGCTTATCAATAAAAAGGTAAAATTGGCCTTACACCATGGCCTGGAGGTGATCCTCTGTGTGGGAGAACTCCTCTCTGAACGGGAAGCAGGCAAAGCCCAGGGGGTTTGTGAAACCCAGACCATCCAGGGCCTTGCAGGAGTAGCTGCTGCGGACCTCTCCCGGGTAACCATTGCCTATGAGCCGGTCTGGGCCATCGGTACTGGCAAGACCGCCACCCCGGAGGACGCCGACGCCATTCATGCCTATATTCGCCAGGTAGTGGCCCGGCTCTACGGAGCAGATGCGGCTCAGCGGCTCCTCATCCAGTACGGCGGATCCGTGAAGCCCGACAATGCTGCTCAGCTTATGGCCAAAGAGCATATCGACGGCGCCCTGGTGGGCGGTGCGGCCCTCAAAGCCGACACCTTTGTACCGATTGCTAAGTTTCAGTAAAGTTTCAGAAGAAGGTTTTTCAGGTGGCTTGGCCTCCTACCTTGTACGGTGGAGGGCCAGGTACATCTTGTGGAGAATGTAGGTAAGGTTCTGCATATCCGCAATGACCAGGGAGGGTTCTCAAAGGGAAGTTCTTTTTTTTGTTGCTGAAGGGATCTAGCTCGTTAGGAGTGCCGGCAGCTTAGGCTGCGGATGATACAAGACAAAGCCTTCTAGAGTTTTATCCATAAATAAAAATACCGAATACCTACTGGTACAGAACAATGTTCAGGGATTACTCTAGTAACCGGGCCCCCAGCCTCCCAAGGTTTTCTAGGGTTCTATGAATTGACCCTATTGGTAAGACTTATTATGCTTAGGGTTAAATAAGGTGTATTATGGATGTTGAAGAACCAAAAGTATCCTACATATCCAAAGATGAATTGATCTGTCCGGTATGTGAGGCTTTGTTTCACCGGGAAGAACTCCTTTCTGGCAGCGGACGGCTCATTGCAGGAGCCATTACCGATGAACTGCATCGGCTCTATGAACCTTCTGTACGATACGGGAACGTGTATCCTCTGGTGTATCAGGCTACGGTGTGTCCTCAATGTTGGTTTGCCTCGATGGATAAGGATTTTTTCCTCCTTCCTGCCAGGGCTAAGAATATAGTGATGCGAGACCAAGAGCAACGGATTGCCCATACCTCCCTTATCTTTCCAGGGGTGGATTTCCATAAAAACCGGGGATTAGTTGCCGGGGCTGCTTCCCTGTACCTGGTAATCCTCTGTTATGATTATTTTGCTAAGGACGTCTCTCCTACTATCAAGCAGGGAATCGCCAGCCTGCGGACCGCGTGGCTCTGTGAAAATTTACATGTGCAGAAGCCCGGAGAGCATTATGATTGGCTTGCCGTGCTTTTTAAGAAAAAAGCTCGGTTTTTCTATGCCGAAGCCATAAACCGGGAACAAAACGGGACAGAACCTCTTTCAGGGATTAAAAATTTTGGTCCTGATACGGATAAAAATTATGCGTATGAAGGGATGCTGTACCTTTTTGCACTGTTAAACTTTAAGTACGGCCCCCGGGAAGATTCCTCCCTGCGGAGGGCCTATTTAGGAGAAGCAAAACGGATCATTGCCCGGATCTTCGGATTAGGAAAATCTTCCAAAAACAAACCAGGTCCCCTTTTAGAGCACGCCAGGAATATCTACAATGATATTAATAAAGAATTGAACGAGATCGATGAATGAATCCGGGGAGACCTGAAGCGCTTGAGCGCGGGGGAAAACGGAATATCCGGCTTCTTTTGGCCTATGACGGTACGGATTTTTCCGGTTGGCAGCGTCAGGAAGGGACTCGCACCGTGCAGGGGACCCTCGAATCCGCGCTGGAAGGGCTGCATAAGCAAAAGATAAGCCTCATTGGTTCAGGTAGGACCGATGCGGGGGTTCATGCCGCGGGGCAGGTGGCTCATTTTTATACCCATATACGGACCATCCCGCCGGAACGCTTTGTCCCTGCTCTTAACCGTCTCCTTCCCCAGGATATCCGAGTCTTAGGGGCTCAGGAAAGTTGTTTTGATTTTCATGCCCGTTTCGATGCTAAATCACGGACCTACCGTTACTACCTGATCTGCGGCAGACCAGGGCTTCCCCAGGAACTCCGTTATGCTTATCAACTATGGCGTCACCCCCGGATAGATCGATTGAACAGTTATGCCCGGCTGTTTAAGGGGGAACTGGACTGTTCGGTATTTGCCCAATCCAGAGACCCCAGCAACTCCAGAAGCCGGTATATATTCGGCGCCTGTTTTTTTATCCAGGGGAATATGCTGGTCTTTGAAATTACCGCTAATGCCTTCTTGTGGAAGATGATCCGTTCCATCTTGGGGACCCTGCTCCACTACGAAGAACAGGGCCTTTCGATCGAGGATTTTAAGGCTATCCTGCGTTCTGGAGACCGAAGCCTCGCAGGGCCCACTGTACCACCTCAAGGGCTTTTTTTATGGAACATAGTCTATTACCGCAGATAAAGCAGAAGAACCTGGCGGTTTACCAGATATATTTTAAGCCGTCTTCTTTGTAGAGACTGATGATCTTATTAGGACTTACCAGTGTATAGTTATTTCGTATACATTGATACAAGACCATCCGTTCAAAAGGATCCCGATGAGCGGCTTTCCGGGGTAACGTAGCGCTTGCTAAGGCCTCAAGCGGATCTAAGGGAATCAAGGTAAACCCCAGCTCCTTACAATAATAGGGTATCTCCTGTACCTCCAATGAGTCGATAACCAAGGTTCCCAAGCTCAATTTGACGGATATTTCCCATAGGGATACGGCACTGATGAGTATATCATTATTACCGTCTTGTATCACTTCCAGGGCCGTCGCTGATAAGGCATTACTTTTTCCAATGGACCATAATAACGTACGGGTGTCTAATACTAAGGTCATGTTAATCCAATTCCTCAGGGTTTATTTCAAAATAATCCCTAAATGCTATGGTTATTTTTCCATCCAAGATACCAATTCTGCGGTTCATAACCTTTTCTTCGACATAAGGTACAATCATAGCAATCGGCCGTTTTGCCCTGCCGTATAATATACCGATCTTGTTTCCTTGTTTGACGGTTTCAAGGACTTCTGAAAAATGGGTTTTAAGTTCCCCTACAGGCATTGCTTTCATACCTATAATATACTACTATTATGGCAACTTGTTAATGTTTTATGAAAGGCCAATATCCCCATTACCCTTCATCCTAGGGCAGCGCAAACCGAGGTAGCAGCGGATCATCTCAGGTTTGTATAAAGATAAATAGCGCGGGCCGATCCGCTTGAGGGAACTGAAATTCCCGAAGCTCATGGCAACACTTCTCGGGAAAGCAAGAATCGAACACCCTGTTTTTTACGGTACAGCGGCCTGCCGTAACAAGGGCCCGCGGTTCAATACCCGCTCTTTGATTATAAAAAATGGATGCGCTGAATTTACCCGGTCATTCTGAGTTCAGGGGACGGGCGCAATTCTTGGCTGTTCCTGTCATGATGGCAAGTCCATGTTCCAGGGCAGGCAGGATACATTCCAGATTTTCCTTGGCAGCCCGGGGACTGCCGGGTAAATTGATTATCAGGGTTTGCTTGCGGATTACAGCAACACTGCGGCTTACCATGGCGTGATTTGTTTTTTGCAGGCTATAGGCCCGCATGGCCTCAGGGATCCCCGGAACCAATCGTTCCGCAATATCCATGGTTGCCTCAGGAGTATAGTCTCGGGGAGAAAATCCAGTACCGCCGGTGGTCAGAACCAGATCGGCTTGATGGTGGTCACAAAGGACGCTCAAGTATGCTGCCAGATCTTTTCTTTCGTCCGGGAGGATCCGGTACAGAACGACCTCATATCCCCCTTGGATGAGCATATCCCGAATAAGGGGGCCGCTCTCGTCCACCCGTTCTCCTGCAAACCCTGTATCGCTAACCGTAATAACAGCCGCCCTAAATGACATCAACCGAATCTCCTTTTTCCACTGTACCTGCCTCAATAACCTTGGCAAAGATACCTTCCCGTGGCATGATACAATCCCCTACCCGCTGATAAATCTGGCAATGTTCATGACATTCTTTGCCTATCTGAGTTACTTCTAGGAGCGTATCAGGTAACCGCAACCGAGTACCCACCGGAAGGTTCCGGAGATCGATCCCAGTAACCACGATATTTTCACCGAAATCCCCGTTTTCCACACCTCCCCCTAATCGGTTAAAGTCTGCTATCTTTTCATAGGATAAAAGACTTATCTGCCGATGCCAATTACCCCCATGAGCATCCCCTTCTATACCATAACCCGCCACAATGCGGATCCGTCCGGAGACTTCCTGTTTTCTTACCCCTCGAACCGGGCTGATACAGACTGCCATAACCTTTCCTCCCATGTTCCTGCTCCTTTTGGGTGTTTTTCCCTGATGGATTCATCATACTAGACCATACCTATTCTGCCAATAGCAAGGTGTACTCACCCAGGCCCAGCGTATATATTTATAATTCCTTATAGAACAAGGAGATACGATTTTATATGCCCTCGCTCTGACCGACCCCATTGATTGAGAAAGATATCTAGGCTATTATGTCAAAGGGAGGAAAAGTATGAAAGATTTAGCCCATATCAGGTCTAAAACGGCCTTTATCATTGACATGGACGGGGTTATCTACCACGGAAACCGTTTACTGAAAGGAGCGTTGGAATTCGTAGAATGGCTCTCTCATAACAACAAAGCCTTTCTCTTTTTAACCAATTCCAGTGAACGTTCTCCCCTGGAACTCTCTCAAAAGCTGGCCCGCTTGGGGATCATGGTGGACCCAGGACATTTCTATACCAGCGCCTTGGCCACTGCAGGTTTCCTAGCCTCCCAACGTCCAGGAGGTTCGGTATATGTTATCGGTGAACCTGGGCTTATTCAGGCCCTCTACGATGCGGGCTTCACTATGAACAACGTCAATCCTGATTATGTGGTGGTCGGTGAAGGCCGGGGCTATAGCCTGGAAGCCTTGGAACGGGCGGTCCGCTTGATTACCGGCGGAGCCCGGCTTATCGGTACGAATCCGGATCTGACCGGCCCTGTGGAAGGGGGCATTGTTCCTGCCTGCGGTTCCCTGGTGGCGCCCATTGAGTTGGCCACTGAAACTAAGGCCTACTTTGTGGGCAAACCCAATCCTCTGATGATGCGTCATGGCTTGCGGCGGCTTACCAGTCGCCGGGAAGATACGGTCATCATCGGTGACCGGATGGATACGGACATTGTCGCGGGAGTGGAAGCGGAAATCGAAACGGTCCTGGTCCTTTCCGGAGTTACCGACATCACTGACATCCCCCGGTTCCCCTATCAGCCAAGGCATATCCTGGAAGGGGTGTTTGAAATACCCGAATGAGAGGGTATTCAAGGTATACCTAGGAACAAGTATGGAACCACTGTTTGAACTCCAAACTCATGGTATCGCTTCGGCAGTGGCTACCCTAGTCATAGGTTTTATTACGAATTTGCCTATTGTCTAGGTATGGGCCTTTTACCGATACCGTGGTGGGGGTATTACTTCGGGGAGCGTCTGGATGGTCTTGTTCATCAATAAGCTGCCTGGTTCCATCCTCATAGGCTATCCTCACCCACACATTTGGATAACACGCAACCCTACTTATAGAGTCGCCTAAACGTCGTAAACAGCCGGAACGTTATGTGTTATTTTTCTTGAAATTGTTTGAAAATACATTGACAAAAGATATAAAAAATAAGATAATAGAACGAAAGATACTGGGTACTTGACAAAAGGAGATTTTCTATGTATAATAAACAGCCAACATTAAGTAACTGGAAATTAAAGGCTTTTATCCAAAATTTTATTGCATTATTTCCAAAGCCTATATCTTATGAATTGTATTTTCAAATACAACGCTATTTTGGGGGCCTTAAAAAACCAGTTAGTCCGATACATCATTTTAATGTGGGAATTGAAATAATCAAAAAAATACGAAAATTTGGTTATGACACAAATGGGAAAATATTTTTTGAAGTAGGAACTGGACGTGCGCCTCTCTTACCTGTTGCATTTTGGCTTTGTGGAGCAGGTAAAACGATAACAGTCGATTTAAACCCTTACATGAAAAATGAAATAGTTAAAGATATGCTTTATTTTATTCGGACTGAAGAAGACAAAATAAAAGATATTTTTGGGAATTTACTGGACATAGAAAGGTTTAACATATTACTATCTAAGAGTAAAATCAATAAA
>JAITAI010000264.1 GCA_031284195.1 Treponema sp. | reverse complement strand
TTCCTCCTTGCTTCTGGATTTCTTTCTCCACTGCGGTACGAACAGCGTCATCTGAAGCGCTCGAACTTACGTTAAAAAGGGTCGTTCCGCTAGATGTCCCAAGAAATTGGTTTATCCATATATTGAGTAATAAAATCACCAAGAACTTCGTATCCATTTCCTCTGATAGCAAGATTCATTCGTAAATTAAATGCCTGAAAAGAGGTACAAACGGTAAAAAATCCCCCACAACACGCATTAGATGCATAGTGGGGGAAAATAGCAATGAAACGAAAGGGGTTTCGTTGTATTGGTCAAGAGGCGGAGTCGGCGAATTAAAATACCTTTGACGATAATCTGCCCTTGGCAGGGCATTATCAAATATATGGTACATGCCCCCTATGGGGAGATGCCGGTATGACGGCTGTCCGCAACGAGGCTTCAGGTGTGGGGAAGAAGGGGGGAATCTACCAGAAACCGTCCGCTTCTCCCCCTTCAAAACTCTCCGGCATACAGGTTCAGGTCTCTATCCCCCAGCAGGGAACTATCGTTAGTTATGCTGAAAAAACCCAGAGGACACCGCATCTCCGGAGACCATAAGGAAAACAGCCCTCTATACCCTCTTGCTTCGGTGAAACTCGAGGGTTGCTATTCCCCTGTGAAAAGACTTAGGCTGCGTGTTCCTGATGGTTCAAGAACGTATCATAGCTCATTCCTCGCTTTTTCCACCAGTTCCGCCAGCAGGGGCATGAGCTGCTTCTTGCGGGACACCACCTCTTTCAGCACATAGATCCCCCGTTCACTCATGGGAAAGTTAATACGGCTGGTAAAGGCTTTCTTCCCGGTAACAAAGAGCAGCGAATTCAACACGGTTACATCGGTTACCAAGAGCGCCGAAAAAAGATGATCCTTCACTGCCCGGGCTTGTTCCAAGGCGCTGGCAATTTCATCCCGCCGTTCCACCAGCGCCCCAGGATTATCCGTCTCGATCTGGCTCACCGAAAAAGTCAGGCCTCCTTCAGTGTATTCCTTCATATCCAGTTTAATTAGTTCTTCTCCTGATAGGGAATTAACCTGATTCGCAGCGGTCTGCATATCATAGCCCAGGCTTTTAATGTCCAAGCCGGTAATGGAGGAAAGGTACTCTGCGGTTTCTATGTCTGTCTCGGTAGTCGTCGCCGACTGCAAGACCAGGGTATCCGCGATAATTCCACAGAGCAGCATTGAAGCAATGCCCTTTTCCAAAGGAACCTTCTGTTCCCGGTACAGGTTGGTAATGATGGTACAGGTAGCGCCCACCACCCGGTTGATAAAGGTGATGGGATACCGGGTGGAAAGATTCCCCAGCCGGTGATGGTCGATCACCTCCAGGAGCTTGTAGTTTTCGATTCCCTCAATGGCCTGGCTTGGCTCATTGTGATCCACCATGATCACTTCCACATTCGGCTCTTTGGTAAGGTCTCCCTCAAAAATCACCCCCTTTACCATGCCCTCATCGTCAGCTACCGGTAAACACCGGGAAGGCATTTTGGTAAGGGTCTCCCGGAAGGTCCACACCGGATCCTTCAGCCGGACCAGGGGTACGGTGCGATCCCCCAAAGTACCGGTGGGCACCGAATAGATGATCAGCATCGCCGTAGAAGAGGTGTCAAAGGGACTTATCAGCACAGTTACTTTGTTTTTCTCCGCCAGTTCGGTCAGCTCCCTGGAAAGGGTGTTGCCTGCGGAAAGGATCAGCGCCCGGACTTTCATCTCAATACAGTATCGCTGGATATCCCAGCGATCCCCCACGATCACCAGGGCGTTATCCGCGCCCTCTACTTCCAAGTACCCTTTAAAATACGCGGTATATGATGCGGCTACCACGATGGGAGATTTTCGGAGCTCCGCGCCGTTAAAGAGGGTAATCGGCTGGGCGTGAATGGTCGCTGCCAGATGATCCAGGGTCAGGGGAAAGGCAGATTTTTTCCGGGGATTGATATGGTTGATAATATAACGGCTGAAACTCTGGTAGTGGAACATACTCTGGTAGACCCCGTTCCGGTCCACAATGGGGAGTACCTTGGAATCGTCCTTCTGCAGCAGTTCCAAGGCTTCCCACACG
This sequence comes from Treponema sp., assembly GCA_031284195.1. GTDB lineage: Bacteria > Spirochaetota > Spirochaetia > Treponematales > Breznakiellaceae > JAIRLU01. The sequence continues at coordinate 690 of JAITAI010000264.1, read as the reverse complement.
CTGGCATCCTCATTGACCGTTACCGGTTCCCCGGAGATATAGTACTTTGCCTTGGGGATCAGATCCGGCAGATACTCCGGTACAGGCATACCGAAGCGTTCAAAGATGTATTCAGTCTGAGGGTTTATTTTCCCTGCCCGGGCGGCTATGACCTTACTTTGCCCTTGGATCTGTTTCAGCCGGGCATAGGCGGCAGCGGAAACCACCGAATCCGTATCCGGGTTCCGGTGTCCTATGACGTAAACGGTTTTTTCCATTTTTTCCATAAAGATACTATATAGGATACCTGCTGCTTTGGGTAGCAGGCCCCCCAGGGGGCTTAATGCCCCTGTATGGCAGCGGTGATAAGCCCTCACAGCGCCCCTTGCCTTCTGCCCTTGCCGCTTTGGAGCCAACCCCACGGTATAGGTGAGGACGCTCCTCAAGATGGAGGAACCAAGGGACGTAGGCTACTACCCCGAACTCCGCCTCATAACGCCCGCCGCAGGCGTGAGGACGCTTCCCAGGATGGAGGAACCAAGGGACGTAGGCCACGGGTACGAAGCCGCCTATGCCGGCGCCTTATGAAGCTCTGCATCCGCTTATGCAGAACTCAGGTACGGACAACGCGGAAACCGAGATAGCTGCTTCGGCTCAATGGCCCATAGTTGAGCCGATTGGCTGAACGCAGGTCCTGGGCGTTGCTGTGCC
>JAITAI010000226.1 GCA_031284195.1 Treponema sp. | reverse complement strand
AAGACTGAACTGGTCCTGTGGTATCGAAGCCGGTACCACCTATCAAAATCGGCTAAGGTCATACTTATACCATGATAGAAAAAAAAAGTTTTGACAATACTACGGGTTGTTTCATCGATACAGAAGGGTTTAGGGAGGAAAAAGCCGGGTTTATCGGTGTAATCCGTGGACCTTTTTTCAGTAATGTGGTCTAGCCAGCCTTAATGAGCGTCTTTATGAGGGCCTAGCCCTTTTGGTTTAATACCCCGGAACTTGCTTCCGGGGATTCTTTAAATCCCTTGTTTGCTTTTATAACGTGCTTTAGTACGATCAGGCATTGTCAATGGCGGCTATGCCAGGCAGGGTCTCATACGTCCTGAAGGGAGTCCGGGAGGAACCTTCCATAACCCTGTGGTGATGGACAAGTTCCCCCGAACCCTGTGTATGCTCTAGACCTCTTCGGGTACTCCCGGACTTGCCAAGGTTCCCCTTAAGGGTTCATCTTAACAACCCGTATATGATAGGGTGAGGCGGTCAGATTCTTTGCCACATAGTAAATATTGCCGATGGAATCTTGTAAGGACCTCGTAGACCGCACAGAACCGACCGTATCAAACTCAAGCCAACTGGTGGTGGAATCCAAATATTGGGGGGAATCGGCGTTAACTACCTCGGTAATGTCTGAACCATCAACAGGAGGATTCTTCAACACGAGTACCACACCGTTACTCCTATTATTGGATCCCAGGCTTCCCCCTAGCACATAGTAGGTATTGGTACCGTGGGTTTCCCGTTGGATGTTCCAGATGCTCTGGGTGGTTATTTTACCTTCAGGACCGGCAGTGTACTCTGAAAGTTTGAAGAGTTTCGTTCTCGTCCCGCTGGCAAGATCGATCCGTGAGATTTCCCGGGTTAATCTGTCGAGGTGATAGGCTATACCGGGATCTCCACTATCAAAGGTAACGGCACGAACCGCACCCGGACCCCCATTGTTCTGATCATCAAGTGGCTCTATGATCCCCACTGCTGTGGGCTTGCTGTTTTCGTTCCACTTCCATACTCGCAGCCAGCCAGGGGCTTCAGAAGTTTCCAAAACATAAGACCCGTTAGTCAGTAACCAGGCAGCCTCTCTGGTGCTGTCCGGCTCCGTTTCTACTACAAGCGAAATTTCTTCCGCTGCTGCGTTAATCCGGTATACCCCGGTTGCCCCGGAACCGTTAGAGATGATGGCGTAATCTCCCTTGGTAACAACCGCAACTATATCCTTCGCCTCCTCATCCCCCAGAACCTCAAGGGAGATCTTTCCGGTCTTATCACTGGTAAGGGAGCCTATTAAGAGACCTGCATCATGTATTGTGGCTTCACGACCGGTACCGGTATATTCCCGCCAGCCTGAGATGGCGTATTTTTCCGATAGTGCAAGTTTTACCGGAGCGCTTTCACCAGCCAAGGTACTCAGATTATGGCCAGGATCCGCAGGGGAGGAAAAGGAAAATCTCTTGAGAACTGACAGATCTGAGTTATACACGATGAGGTGTTCCGCGTTGTTAGTGTCTGAGATTGTCTTGGAAACAACCGCTGCGATCTTTCCGTTGTTATCGGTGGTCCACTGGATTACCTGTCTCCCGTCCTTTTCTTCGCCTACAACGGCCTTTTCACTGACAGTTTTGGTTGGATCCTGCACATCAACCACATTGATATGGTGCGAATTGTCATATGCCTGTCTGATATACCCGAATTCACTCCGGCTTATCCGCAAGAGCGTGGCGCTGGTAAGGCCATCAACAGTTTGCCAAGTGGCTGGAGCGATGCTGGCCAGAGCTGGCATACCTGCTAATCCAGAAGCGTCATCGGCGGTGAGGTTTTGCTCTATACCCCCCCCCGTTATCGTCACTGCCCGTAGGGCAACTGATGAAGAGGAGAACGCCGCTCAACAGAACCAAGAAGAGTCCTGAACCTTTTGCTAACATAGATACCTCCTAGGTTAGTTAAATAAAACTTAGTTATATATTACTAACAGATCTGAATTTTGTCAACGCGAAATTCGGAGCGATCCTCCTTTTTTCAAAAAGCGACGGTACAAAAGTGCAGTTGGCAAGCCGTCATATTGGAGAATCCCTGGATCAGGCGAAGCAATGAGCCGAACAAAACCAGAGTGTGGCTTGATGATACTGCTATACCCGTGCTTGAAATTGAGCGTTCTGCTTGATGATGATAGGGAGGGTATAGTAAACTAAAATCATGAAAGGAACCGAAGGCATCCTGTGGCAGCGCGTCCGTAACAAACTGGAGGGAGGCGGTCGTTACTTTGTATTCTTGGGGACCATCGGCCGCTATTCCCTGAAAGGGCCGGTTCGTTTTGCTCGATGTCTTACCGAAATAGAGCATTTAGGGGTCAATTCGGTACTGATTATCCTGCTCTCAGGAGGGGCCATTGGGATGATCTTTGCCCTGCAAATGGTGGCCCTCCTGCAACCCTTTCAGGCAGAGATAGGAACCGGTGCAGCAGTGGCCATCGCCTTATCCAGGGAAATGGCCCCGGTGATCACCACCCTCATGCTCATTGCGAAAAATGGTTCTGCCATGGCTGCGGAACTGGGGACCATGCGGGTTACCGAACAGATCGATGCCCTTGAATCTATGGCTATAAGCCCGGTTCAGTACCTGGTGCTCCCCAAGGTCATCGCCTCTCTCCTGGTTTTTCCCCTCTTGACCCTCTTAGCCAATCTGGTGGGCGTCCTGGGAGCCTATATTGTTTCGGTTTATTTGTTTGATATTGATGGGGCTAGTTATATGGATTATATGTTCAGCTTCTTGAGTCCTCGGGATGTTTTCGTAGGGCTTATCAAGGCTGGCGTGATGGGCTTTATTGTGGCAACCCTATGCTGCTTTTACGGCCTCCAAGCCGCTCCTGGGGCAAAAGGCGTGGGAGACAGCGCCACTCATGCAGTAGTGGCTTCTTCCACGGCTATCCTGGTGGCGGATTATATACTCACCACCTTCATGTTGCGGTTTATATACGCATGAACCCGGATCTGCCCCACAAGCCCATCATCCGAACCTGGAAGCTCCGTAAATCCTTTGGTTCTCATGAGGTATTAAAAGCAGTAAACCTGGAGATACCGGAAGCCTCGATCTACGCCATCATCGGTCAAAGCGGAACCGGGAAAAGCGTTCTCTTTAAAACGATTATGGGTATGCTCCTCCCTGATGGGGGAAAGATCTGGTTTAAAGATACGGAATTAAGCGCCCTCTCTCCCGACGCATTAATGGCCATGCGGAAATCCTTTGGCTATGCCTTTCAAAATGCCGCGTTGTTTGACTCCATGACCGTGGAAGAAAACCTGGCCTTTCCCCTCGAAGAGGTGCTCCGCCTTAAAGACCGGGAAACAATCCGCCAACGGGTGACTGAACTGCTTACTTGGATTGAACTGCCCGGTATCGGTTCAAGACGGCCCGATACCTTGTCTGGAGGTATGCGAAAACGGGTCGGGGTCGCCCGGGCCTTGATCCTGCGCCCGGAGGTCCTGTTCTTTGATGAACCCACCACCGGCTTGGACCCGGTTTTATCTGAAACCATCAATAACCTGGTGGTTCGGGTGCGCCGGGAACTGGGCATTACCTGTGTGCTGATAACCCACGATATACCTGCGGCCTTCCGCATCGCTGATAAGATTGCCTTTCTGGATCAGGGTTCCATTATTGTCGAAGGAAGCCCTGCGGAGGTGGCCCGCTCGGACCATCCTTTGGTACAAGCCTTTATCCGTATTTCCTTTGTAGAGAGAACCAATGAGTTTACCCAAGCTCCCCAGGGGCTGGGTTGATGAAGAGTTCTCAGTATGTTAAGGTGGCCCTCTTTTTTATCCTCTTAGGAACCGGCGGAGGAACCTATATTATCTTGTCTTCCGACGGCCTCAATGGGTTTAATACCACCCTGTATGAGCTTACCCTCCCAGATGCTACCGGGCTTTCGACCAGGTCCAAAATATACCTCGCAGGGATTGCAGTGGGAAAGATCCACGCCATTACCCTGGTAGGCCATGAAGCCCACCTTAAGGTTGCCCTTCTCAAGGAAGTGGAAATCCGCAGTGACGCCATGATTGCCCGGAAAGCCTCCTCTATCCTCGGCACTTCCATCCTTACCTTGGAACCAGGGACCGCACAAGCCCCGCTACTCCCTCCCGGAGGCCAGCTCAAGGCCAACCAGAACGCAGGAGATATGCAGGCCCTCATGGGTACGGCTCAAGACCTGGGCGGCCAGTTCACTAAGATTCTGCAGGAAGTGCAGACCAATCACCTGGCGCTGCTTCAGGTTTCTCTTGAGACCTTTAATGCCCTGGCGCAGAAACTGGATCAGCAAGCCGATGCAGAACTGGATCGAATCTCCCGGATCCTTGAATCCGCGGCTTTGATTGCAGCCCAGACCGAACACTTGCTGGAAGAAGGGGAAGGAGATATCGCTGCTTCTGCCGAGGAGATCCGCCGGGCCTTGGAAAATATCAGGGCCATCACCGGAGAAATCCGCAGTGGCGAGGGAACCCTGGGACAGGTGATTTACGATGATCGCCTCTATCACGCGCTCCTTGCTACAGCCGCAAGAACCGAAGATACTGCCTTAAAGTTGGGGATGACCTTGGATACGGTCCGGGACCTGACCCTTACTGCCCATGGGGTGCTTGATCAGGCAGGAGAAATCGTGGACCGGGCTGCGGGCCTGGGTATTCAGATAGATACCCAAGCCCGGTATGACGTGCTGGCGGAACGGTTCCGGGCAGGGGCGTCCCTCCGCTTAGAACCGGCTTCAGGGGATCGCTGGTACCGTATAGGCGTCCATAACGCCCCGGATGGCCTCAAATCCCGGACCATTAAGACCACCACCGACCAGAACGGAAGTATCACTTCAGAAGATATCACTGAAACCCGGTTTTCCTTTGCAGTGGATGTGGAGTTGGCCCGCTGCTTTGGTTTCCTGACCATCCGGGGAGGCCTGTTGGAAAACACCCCAGGATTCGGCGTTGATTTCCAAGTCCTGCGCTGGCTGAGCCTTTCCGGGGAACTTTTTGACTTCAAAACCGGGGCTGCCCCTAATCTGCGGGGAGTTTTGACCTACTATCCCTTTTTTGACCCTCAGGCAAATAAACCTTGGAACTGGCTCTATATACAGGGAGGTATCAATAACGCCCTGTATGAGAAGCGGGACTTCTTTGTTGGCGGGGGCTTGCGCTTTGCTGACCGGGAAGTAAAGGGCCTGGTAGGTCTTCTGCCTGCCATCAACCAATAGCCCGGAGAGGAGGCCGAACAGCCCCCTTCATTCCGAAGCGCATGGACGTAGATAACTCAGGTTACGCAGAGGCCGGTTTCTCCGTAT
>JAITAI010000156.1 GCA_031284195.1 Treponema sp. | reverse complement strand
ATCGATGAAACAACCCGTAGTATTGTCAAAACTTTTTTTTTCTATCATGGTATAAGTATGACCTTAGCCGATTTTGATAGGTGGTACCGGCTTCGATACCACAGGACCAGTTCAGTCTTTATTGCAGGGGCTTTAATTCTATCCGATTTATTGGGGGTCATGCTTTCCTTTGGCACGGGTTTTTTCTGGGTGAACGTCTATGATGTAGGTATCATCAATTTTAAATCCTTTGTTACCTATTGGCCCTATTTACCGGTGTTTATTCTGATTTTCCAGATTAGTAACCTCTATCCCGGGGTTTCTTTGGCCCCGGCAGAAGAGCTTCGGCATTTATACACTGCCTCCTTAATGGCTCATGGGGGGATCATTTTTTCACGGTACATTGAAGACCAGGAATTCGATGCGATTTCCGTGGCCTTTATCATTAGTTACGTCTTTTCTACGTTTATTTTGCTCTTTTGCCGGAGTATGATGCATTCCATCCTCCGTAAAACCAAGCTGGGGGGTATTCCCGCGGTGATTTATGGAGGAGGAAGCCTGGGCCGCCGCATTGTCGACCGCTTACTCCAAAGCGAGCGCTTAGGATACGTACCGGTCCTTATCCTGGATGATAGACATGAGGAAGAAGGGGCCTATCGGCATATTCCCATAATCCATGACACCCGGATCGGCCCTGAAATTGTCAGGCGCTTTAACATCAGAATGGCCATTGTAGCGATGCCGGAACTGGACCAAAAAGCCCTCACCGAGCTGCTGAATTACTCCGTAGCGGCCTTTCGCTATAACGTGCTGATCCCTGATTTTTTTAACGTTACCAATATCTGGATGTCCATTCGGGATTTTGATGGGATTCTGGGCTTTGTAACCAGTAATAGACTCAAAATGCCCTGGAATTGGGGTATTAAACGGTTTATGGATATCAGTATTGTTATCATCGGCGGCCTGCTGTTACTGCCTTTATTCTTGGTAATCGCCTTATTGGTTAAAATCAGTTCCCCAGGGCCGGTTTTATATGGCCATACCCGGCTGGGTTTACAGGGGGTCCCCTTTAAGGCCTATAAATTCAGGTCTATGGTCATGGATGCGGATCAGCGTTTACAGGCCCTTTTGGCCTCGGATCCTCAGATGCAGGAGGAATGGGAGGCAAGCCATAAGCTGAAAAATGACCCCCGGGTAACGGGGATCGGCAAATTCTTACGGAGAACCAGCTTGGATGAATTCCCCCAATTGATCAATATCCTCAAAGGTGAGATGAGCCTCGTGGGACCCCGGCCCATTGTGCAGGGTGAAGTTAAAAAATACGGTGAAGATTTTGATCGCATATTTTCGGTCAAACCGGGCTTGAGCGGACTGTGGCAAGTCTCAGGCCGCTCTGATACGGATTATGGCGAGCGAGTGGCCTTTGATACCTATTACCTGCAAAGCTGGTCTGTATGGCTTGATATCTGGGTATTATACAAAACCCTGGGGGCTGTTATCAGAGGTAAAGGGGCGTATTAAGGATCCTCTAGGGCTCTTTCAAAAGGTCAGATTCGGGAAAGAACCGTAGTGGTTAAGGAAAACCGGTTCTTTGGCTGGTTTCTCCAGAGGCCTTTTCAACCCTAACTTGGATTTTGAAAAGCCTCTCTGATAAGATAGAATAAATAAGGAAGAAATGATGAACAAAAGGGATTTTCATGTATGTACCCTCCTGGGTATCCTCCTGTTGAGTGGGGTACCGCTTATGGGGGAGACCCGTTCTTTTGACCTGCTCTTTCCCCGGCTTGATAAGGCTACCAAAGGGCAAGTTTTTTCGCCGGAAGGCTTTGTCGTATCTACCCAAAGCGCTGCAGGCTTGACCTTATTAGCTGCCTCAGCATTGGACGCGGCTGTTTCCGGTTCCGTACTTAAGCAGCATCCTGCATACCTCACTGAATCCCTCCTGGTTATTCCCACGAATAAACCGGTTTCCTTTATCCGTATCTATAATGCCATAGGAAATATCCGGGGGTTGAAAGGCCGTTTGTACCATTCCTTTACACGGAATGAGGATACCCCGCTGTTTGAAGACGCCACCCGGATTGCCAGCCCCAAGAAGCTTTCTCCTATTCCAGATCCGCCTTTGGCGACATCAGTGCCTGCATCGGAAACCATCTATATTCGCCTCAAGGATGTGAATTTCGGGAATTCCTACTATCGGGCTGATATTACCGCGAACGGACAAAGCTTATTGTACACCTTATCCAATTTTAAGAGTCTCACCTATCTATTTATCCCAATAATTAAAGAAGATAAATTCATCGCCCAACTGTATTTTGAACCCATTGCCGAAGGGGTGTTAGTGTACAGCCTTGCAGGTACCGATGTATCGGACTTTGTCGCCTCTCAGGTTGATATCTCTTCGGCTATCAGGAAACGACTGGATGTCATCATTCAATGGGTGGCTGAGGGCATCACCGGAACCCCTTAACAATACACCCGGGGAACCCGCTTATTGATAGTACAGGTAATTTCATAAGGAATGGTATGCAGCTTTGCAGCGAGATCCCCTGCGCTCAAGGCTCCCTGGGTACCTCCAAAGATGATTACCGGATCCCAGCGGCGTACCTCCGTATCCTGCCCGAGGTCTACCATACATTGATCCATGCAAATCCTTCCCACCACGGGGTATAAGGTTCCCCGGATAAGAACCTGAAGCTTACCGCTTAATCCCCGAGGCAGCCCATCACCGTATCCTACCGGCAGGGTGGCAATCATCCGATCCCCTGGGGCGATCCAGGTTCCTCCATAGGACAGAGCTTCTCCTGAAGTAACTTTTTTGATAAACACCACCGAGGTAACCAGGTCCATCACCGGTTCCACCTGTATTAAGGAAGCTAATTCCGCAGAAGGGGGATATCCGTAAAGGAGGATACCAGGCCGTACCATATCGAAATACCCATCTTCATGCAAAACAACAGCCCCTGAATTGGCGGCATGTACTATGCCTGTATCAAAACCAGCTTTTCTGATGGCGTCGAGGGCTTCCTTAAATCGGGCAAGCTGTTTTTGGGTATAGGCTTGGGCAGTGTCGGCTAGAGAATCTGCCTGGGCTAAATGGGTGGCAGTACCTGCGTAGTGTAACGATGGAAAGGAGGCGATGGAAGCAGCCAGTTCTGCGGCGGCTTCAGGACGACAACCTACCCGGCCCATACCAGTATCGATCTTGAGATGCACCTGGAGGCGTACCCCTGCCCGGTTAGCTGCTGCAGCAAGCGCTTGGGCGCATTCCTTATCTGCAATAAAGGGGCTGAGCTGATATGCCGCTAGTTCGTCCAGTTCTTCGGGGAGGGGAATGGAAAAAAGCAGGATAGGGGCATCTATCCCGGCCTTCCGCAACTCCGCTCCTTCCTGGACCGTGGCGACCGCAAGCGCCGCAGCTCCTGAGCAAAGGGCTGCTTGGGCAATGGGTATTGCCCCATGACCATACCCATCGGCTTTGACGGGCATACAAAGCAACGGCTTTGGGCCTATACGATTTCGGACTGTTTCGATGTTCTTTTTCAGCCGGTCCAGATATATCAATGCTTGAGTGGCTCTCATGAGTAGTAGTGTAAAGGATTGTATCATCAAAGTAAATATCCGAGGAATCTTTTAGTTTTTTGGGGATTTTGTTGATGTTTTAATACGGCTTAATAGGTTCTTAAGGAACATGCCTTGGTTTAGCCGTTGTTAAAACTATGGTATTGATGAACCTATAGGGAGGCTTGAGGTGAAACCCTCCAAGAAGTAAGGGCCCTTCATATAGCATGAGCCGGACCATTGCAACTTTTAGCGGGATCCTGGGGGACGGCTCCCTCGGTCAATCCGTTATATACATGGAAACAAAAGAGGTCCCAGATTAGGGGGTTACCCGAATTTTTTGCCATGCCATTACAACTGCGAACATGAGCGCCATCAGAGGACACGCAATGCTTAACCTGTTGACCCTGGGATGGTTCCTCGTTTTTTGAAGGGGAACCCGGCTCTTTGTTACGTTTCAGCTTAGCATTGTCAAGACCTACCAAGTGATTGAGCAGCAGAAGGACAGACCTGAAAGCAGTATGCTCGTGATACTCAGGCCGCCTCTGCTTGTTTTTGGCCCTTCCGCATCTCCACTGTGCTCAGAAGAGCCGTAACTCAGGATCGGTTCATAGCCCCAAGGAATGGCAAAGAGCTTTCCCACGGTTACGGATAGCTGCGGCCCACTCCGGTTCCGGCCCAGAGGCAGTGCTTCAAGCCCCCCTTTAATCAGTAGAAACGCTGCGCCAAGCTCTCTGAGATTGGAGGACCAGGAATCGTACTCCTCTCGTCCGTCAAAGATCAGGATGCCCAGGTAGGACAGTTTTTTTTGTTTTGCATGAAGGTCAGCGTTGAGTTCCCCCCAAAGCGCCTGCACAGCTCCCAGGGTCATATTCAGGCGGAAAAAATCCCGCCGGTACTCCCCGGCCAGTACACTGAAAAGCCCGTGGAAACTGGCGTCCAAGGCGGCGTGGTAAAAGACGTAGGGAAATAAAAAATAAGGCTGATTCCCGGAACTAAGACCCCCCTTCATATTCCCTGAGACGGAAAGCCAGCCCGCGGACGCGTCTAGACGGAAGGGTTTCCGGTTAAAGCTCCAGCGATAGGCCGCAACGATGCCGTCCCCATGAGCGGTAAAGAGTTTTTCATCTAAAGGACTGAGTATATTCAGATTCAGGGAAAGATAGTGGAAATACAGACGATGTTCTTCCCGGAAACCGGCAGTAAGGCCAGCGGCAAAAAACGCAGGAACCTGGGGCTTGCCGAAAAACCAGTACAAGTCCCCCTCTTCCCAGAAACCCTGAGCGAAAAGGAGAGACGGCCCGGCGCTCCAGCTTCCAAACCGCAAAGGCAGCCCTAAACCAAGGAAGTACCCACCGGCAGCAGCGCTGCTTATCGGGAAGCCGAAGGCTTCAGCATTGAGGGCGTCCCGATGAAAAAGCCCTCCTGCCAGATCCAGACCCACCGGGGCAGTATCCAAACCAGCGTTAAACCAGGCCCCGGTATAATCCGCGTCAAAGCTGGGAAGATTCGAAAGGAGTCCCCCCGCGCCAATGGCTCCGTACAGGGGGCCGCGGTTCAGGGAAAGAACAGTCCCCCAGAAACCTGAACCCCGTTCCCCTTCAATCCACAAACTGCCGCCCTCTGAAGAAAGGGCGTATGCTGCGGCAGGGGGACTGTCTATGGGTAGACCGAGAGAACCGGATGCTTCTTGACCGAATACCGGTAGGGCAAGGCAGAACATAAAAAAGATCCCCAGCCCGGGGGCCGGGGATCCGGGCTTAATCATTATCAGCAGCGCTCACCTTTAGGGGAGTTTCGCTACAGTCGTGACCGGTCCCATCTCGGAGAGAATATCCTTGACTCGTTTGCTGCTTTCAGCATCCCAATGGTAGACTGCCCAGGCGATCATACCAGATGTGGGGTCTAGGAACAGGTAGCCATCCTTATCGACCAATCCTGATCCCTGTAACAAGCCGTTGGCAAAATCAGGTCCCAGGATATCGGCAATGGGAGTGGTTTTGATTTTGAAACCGATGTTTGCGTCCCCCAAATTATTAAAGCTGCTAATCTTACGGGGGGGTGTGGAATCGGAACTGTAGAACACCGGGGACTTGGTATTGCCGGAACCTTCAGTTTCGATGAAGTTGTCCAGGGCAAGCTGGCCGGGATTGAAGAATTTCGCGAAGTTAATAGTAAGATCCCCCAGTTCCTCTATATGCCCGATATAGGATTCCTCCTTGTCGATGGCGTCTTTGGCTTTCTCAACTTCGGTCCTGTAGGACTTGTACTCTTGCAGGGCATTTTTAACCCCCGCGGGTAACTTGCTGGCACCGCCGATGTAGTAGTCATATACACCGATGATCCCCGTAAGAGCTGCAACATAATTCTTCCTGGAATCTTCCAAATACGTACCACCGCGGGCAGTCATAAAGCTGGTTCGGAAAGGCAGGTTCTGGTTGAGTTTAGCGGCGATAGTATCGATCTGTTTCTCTTCCAAGATGCTTTCATCCCACGGCAGGTCTTTCACAAAGCCGATATCGTAGGTCCAGTTGTAGGAATCCACATAGAGCAGGGTAGCCTTTACCAGTTTAAGGG
>JAITAI010000136.1 GCA_031284195.1 Treponema sp. | reverse complement strand
ATTACCCTGGATAAGGCTATTCAGGGCGCTCATACAAAGATCGAAAGTGAATTACCCCAGGGAACTAAAATTATTGTGCTTAACTTCAATACTCCCGCATCAAGATTGTCCGATTACGTGATTGACCAGTTAACCGCCAAACTGGTGAATAATAAGAAACTCATCGTAGTGGAGCGGAAAGATATGGACCTTATCAATGAAGAAATGGCCTTTCAGCTCTCTGGTGAAGTCAGTGATGAATCGGCCCAGGCTATTGGGAAGAAATTAGGGGCTGAGTCGATTGCTTCAGGTAAGTTTGAGACCCTGGGAACTCAGTACCAGTTCAGCATTAAAACCATTCATGTGGAAACCGCTACAATTGAACTGTTCTATCAGACCCCTATAAAGCAAGACCAAAAGCTCAATACCTTGCTGGGTATAACCGGGCAGCGAAAAGCCGCGAAACAAGAAGAAGTTGATCAGCAAAAAGCCGCCAAACAAAACGCCCAAGCTGCCCAGGAGCAGCAGGCTGCTGCGCGGAGAACCAAGTTGCTCCTGGGGGTCCGGGGTGGTATCGGCGGTATATCTACCCTAGGTAATCAAGCAGGGGATTTCTTAAAGAGGTTGGGAACGGAAGCAAGCCCTCTGTTTCCCGAACAGGTGTATTCGGTTTATTTTGGGACTAATAGCCTGAATTCCCTGATGGGTTTCCAGGTAGAAGGCAATTTCCATTTGAACACCGGGATGACGGTAGAAAAGAACGGAGAAACCTATGAGGTTTCATATAGCGCAGTGGATATACCGGTATTGTTACGACTGGGAGTAGCCGGAGGGGGGATGTTCAGCCTTTTCGGAGGTCCCTATGTATCGATCCCGTTAAGTAAGCTCACATCTGAATCTGGAAATAAGACCACAGAATATGAGATAGCGTCGGTGTTGAATTTTATGGGGAGCTATGGGATCCTGGGGGGTATATCAATAGGATTCAAGGTTGGACCGGGTTATATCGCCTTGGATGGACGGTATTCCTATGATTTCAACGAAATCACCATCAACAAAGATAAAGACGAAGCAGTATTCAGACGCCGGGGTTTTAATGTAAGCCTTGGCTATGAACTGTGGCTGTAATTCTTCCTGCAATCTATGCCTGCCCGATCTGTTCGAGAAGCGGGTAGGCGTAAGTTCCATGGCGCTCAGGTTCTTGACTATATGGTTCCAGTGTCTTACTATTCTGGTATGAACTTTTCAACCAGCGCCCATGAACTTCGTTCCAAATACATTACATTCTTTAAATCCAAAGATCATGCCCAGATTCAGGGCAAGTCCCTGTTACCGGATAATGATCCTACGGTACTCTTTACCACCGCAGGAATGCACCCGCTGGTACCCTACCTCTTGGGAGAGGAGCATCCTGCGGGGAAGCGCCTGGTGGATTATCAGAAATGTATACGCACCGGTGATATTGATGCGGTAGGAGATACCAGCCACCTGACTTTTTTTGAGATGCTCGGTAACTGGTCCTTGGGGGATTACTTTAAAGAAGGGGCCATACGGATGAGCTTCGAATTCCTCACTTCTCCTGAATGGCTGGGGATACCGGTGGAAAAGATCGGGGTTACCGTATTTGAGGGGGATGCCACGGTCCCCCGGGATGAAGAATCCGCTGCGGTCTGGAAGGCGCTGGGGATACCGGAACGTAGGATAAGTTACCGCTCCAGGATGGATAACTGGTGGGGACCTGCAGGGACTACCGGTCCTTGCGGCCCGGACTCAGAGATGTTCATTGATATGGGAAAGGAACCCTGCAGTCCTGAATGCGCCCCAGGCTGTTCCTGCGGGAAATGGTTGGAGATATGGAACGATGTGTTCATGCAGTACAACAAAGATCCCCAGGGGGAGTATAAGCCCTTGGCCCGTCAATGTGTGGACACCGGCATGGGTATTGAACGGACGGTTACTATTCTCAATGGTAAACAATCCGTATACGATACGGAGATTTTCACCCCTATCATTGCCGCAGTGGAGCAGGCCGCTGCCTATCGTTATGGTTCGGATGGGGAACAGGACAAATCAGTCCGAATTATCTGTGACCATGTCCGGGCATCCACCTTTATTCTGGGAGATCCCAAGGGGATAAGTCCCGCTAATATAGGCGCAGGGTATGTGCTACGCCGGCTCATACGCCGTTCTGTGCGGCATGGCCGCAAGCTTGGCATCACCGGTAGGATCCTCTCTCCTATTGCCCAGGTTATCATTGACCAAATGAGCGGTCCCTACCCGGAACTCGGAGAAAATCGTTCTTGGGTACTGGCAGAACTGGATAAGGAGGAAGGGAAATTCCTGGAAACTCTGCAGAAGGGGGAACACGAATTTGAGAAGCTCCTCCCCAATCTCCAGCAGGATCCCCGGAAGATCATGTCCGGCCGTCTGGCCTTCAAGCTCTACGATACCTATGGATTCCCCATAGAATTGACCGAAGAACTGGCTGCTGAACAGGGTATGACCGTGAATCGGGGTGAATTCGATGAAGCCTTCAAGAAACATCAGGAGCTTTCCCGGGCAGGAAGCGAACAGCTCTTTAAAGGCGGCTTGGTTGATCAAGGGGTTATGGCCGTCAAATACCATACGGCCACCCACCTTTTACACCAAGCCCTCCGTATGGTTTTGGGGAATCAGGTTGCTCAAAAAGGATCCAACATCACCGCAGAACGGATGCGCTTTGATTTCTCCCACGGAGCTCCTCTGAGTACCGAAGAAATAGTCCGGGTTCAGGCTATAGTGAACGAACAGATTCAGCGGGATCTGCCGGTTACCATGACCGTGATGAGCCTGGAAGAAGCCAAGGGTTCTGGTGCGATTGCCCTGTTCGGGGAGAAGTACGAATCCCAGGTGCGGGTGTACACCATTGGGGATGATGCCCGGGGTATATTTTCAAAAGAAGTCTGTGGAGGTCCTCATGTGGAACACACGGGAATCTTGGGATCCTTCAAGATTCAAAAGGAACAGTCCTCTTCTGCGGGGGTCCGTCGGATCAGGGCTGTATTGGAATGAAGCGGGGAGAGAGGGATGAGTCTCTTTCCCAAAGGATAGCTATGAAACGAGTTGTAAGTGTCATGCTGCTTGGTATGCTCCTTGAAACCATGGGCTTTGCCCAATCCGATTTGCAGCCCGCGGTTATTGTACGGTTAACCAAAAGTGAACCGATTACCGTTAAGCAATACCGGACTGAAGTGGAGCGGATGGAAAAACAGGCTGGCCGGATTTTGGATGCTGCGGAACGGCGGCAGGTCCTGGATGTGATGATCAATGAAAAACTTGCCATTCAGGCTGCGGAACGGGATAAGATAATCGTATCTGATAACGAAATTAACCAGCAGATTCAGAATCTCCGGGCTAATCTGACGCAACGGGTAGGCCGGCAGCCTACAGACGCTGAATTTGCTATCGCAGTCAGAAATGAGACAGGTCTGGAAATTCCGGCATTCCGGGAGCAGCTCCGCAGGCAGCTTATTACCCAGAAATACCTGCTTTCCAAGAAGCAGAACCTCTTTAATTCCATCACCTCTCCCACGGAAACGGAAATCCTGAACACCTACACCTTGGCTAAAACTCAATTCATTCGGCCTGAGACGGTACGGTTTTCCATGATCCAGGTTCCTTTTGGAACGGACACTGCGGCTAAGACCAAAGCTAAGGAATTGGCAGATCGGCTGATTCGGGAGATAGGTTCCAATCCTGCGAAATTTGATGAAGCGGTGATTCGAGGGCAGACTCCCAATTCAGGTTATCAGGCGGGAGATGGGGGCTATCTGCCTCGGAACCTGGAAGCCCAGCAAGTGGTGGGGCCAGATTTCATCAATACCGCTTTCAGTTTGAAACAGGGGGAAGTATCGAAACTCATCGAAGGCGCCCGGGGTTATCAGATTATCAAGGTTACTGAAACCTATGAACAAAAAAGCCTTGAGTTGGATGATGTGTTTCAGCTAGGAACCCGCATGACGGTGCGAGAGTACATCGGTAATGCGTTGCTCCAAGAACGGCAGCAGGCTGTTATTGAACGGGCCACCCAGGAACTGGTTACGGAACTGCGGGCTGGAAATCCTTTCCAGATTTTTGAAAATAATTTGAAGTGGTAAAACGGTAAGCAGATGGCATCCCGTAGAAAAGGCCGGATCCTAGCATTTCAGGCTCTCTATTCCTGGGAGGTTTTACGGGTTCTTCCAGAAAAAGTGTTGGATTTCTCTTGGGTAGAAGCGGAAAAGCAGGCTGCCTTGGGGGAGGAGATAGTCGCTTTTTCTCGGCTCCTGGTTACGGGAACTGTTGAACATATCGGTGCTGTAGATAAGATGATCCGTTCCCATTTAGAGCATTGGGACTTTTCCCGGGTCAACCGGGTGGATCTGGCGGTGCTGAGGATGAGTACCTACACCCTCATGTACCAACAGGAGGTTCCTGCCTCTATTGTCATCAATGAGGCTATCGGTATATCCAAAGAATTCGGTACCGATGATTCCTACCGTTTTGTCAACGGTGTTCTGGATAGTATCCGAAAAACCCTCCAAAATTCCCATTCTGCATAAGGAGTGTACCCATGGATTCTCAATCAAAGGGGAAATCCCTTAAAGATCCGGAATCACCATCGGATTCAGCTCAAAAGAATCCGCCGCAAAAGCCCTTCCGGTTATCCTGGCTCCAATGGGGTATCCTGGGTTTGCTGGTTTTACTCGTTGCAGGAGGAATCTGTTTGGTGTTTATCTTTCCTCAAGGGATGCGTTTTTTCTCTCCCCCAAGCGCCCAAGGAGGAGAGGGGTTTTATCAGGGATTAGCGGAATTTGATGAGTTGCTTATGCAGAACACCGATCTTGATCAGCCTGATGTTCCCCTGCGCCTGAACCGTGCCTTAGATGCCTTGGAAAAAAAATCCTTTGGGCTTGAGTCCTCTCTTTCACTGCTCAAACGCCGCAGGTTCTTGGCCTATAAAGACCCTCGGTTTTTAGAACCTTACCAAAAAGCAGTGCGCCATGCCCTTGAAGCATTTCCCTTTTCCGAACCTATTGCAGCCCTTGCTGCAGAGGAACTGCTTTTTCGGGATGCCCCTATCACTGAAGAGACCGCAGTGAAGCTCACTGACTACGCTTCCCGGATCCTGGAAACCGAGCTCAAACCTGTGGCGTTAAGTCTCTACATCTTGGCAGGAACTTTCCAGGATCCCCTCAAGGTTGCCGCAATTCCCCGGATAGCATCCCTTTTTTCCGTTCCCTTACCGGTTCTGCCCGGAGAAAAGACCCGTACCTATGAGGAACTCCAGGTTGCTTTGACAAAAAATGGGACCCTGATCCGAATCCTCCAGGGAGATATTCCCGGAGCGACGGTCCAGATACAGGAACTGCTCCACGCGGCCAAGCCCCAGGAGCTTACTTTGGAACTGGTCCGGTATGCCGGAGAGTTCTTCTATGATTATGGTAATCCCCTTCGGGCTGCAGAGCTGTTTTCCCAGTTCTCTGATGAAAAATCCATGTCCCGTCAGGCTGATGCCCTTTGGCTTGCTGGTCATAGTTCCGGAGCCCAGAACCTCTGGACCGTACTCGTCTCCCCCATACAAGCCGGTAAGGAAGCTTCAGGTGCTTCACCGGAAATTAAGATGACCAGTCTATACAACCTTGCCGCTACTGCTCAAACCCCTGATGAAGGGGTCGTCTATCTGGAACGTCTTTTGGCAGAAGCGCCGGATCCCCATGTATTGAAGGTTTATGGTATCCTTCGGTATACCCGGCTTTTGGATACCTCCCAGAGTATCAGGATACTTGAAAAGGAGCAGGGGCAGAACCAGCCGCTCATCGACCTGGAACTACTGCGCCGCCGCCGGACCGGATTATCCCTCGACCAGGCCATCGCGGAAACATGGCTGCTCTTGAACCGATACCCTACCAATGACCGGCTTTATCGCTGGGGAGCCTATTTTTTTGATTACCAGCGACGGTATACCGAAACCGCCCTACTTATCAAAAACGCAGGGTTCTATCAGGTACAGGGTTCCTGGATCCCAATCCACGATAGCCTTCATCTACTCATGGAAGGTCATCTAGAAGAAGCTGAGGAGCGGCTTACCTCGATTCTTTCCGAAGATCCCATCTGGCAAGTTCCTGCCAATGTAGGCCTAATTTTGGAGGCCCGCCGTGCTCCTGCTACTGCCTTGGAATACTACCAAAGTGCCGCTACAATGGTTACCGAACCAGAAGCTGCTGCGAAGGTACAATTTAAAATCGGTCATTGTCTGCGTATTCTCGGCCGGGATCAGGAAAGCCGGCAGGCATTTGAACGTACCTTGAAACTCAATCCCAATTACCTAAAGGCCCGACTAGAACTCCAGCGTCTGAACACAGTCTTTTAAGCTACCCTTTGTGAAGGTTCTGTGAAATAGAAAACCCGGTCATACTAACCGGGTTTTTTGTGGATGGCGCCACATCAAAAATATATACGGTTTGCAGACAAAACGCTATTCAATAACCGCGATAATATCCGACATCTTAAGAATTAGATGCTCTACCCCGTCAATTTTTATCTGGGTCCCGGCATACTTATCGTACATCACCTTTTGACCCGCTTTTACCTTGATCACTTCACTGTCATCGCCAATTGCCACCACGACACCGGTCTGGGTTTTTTCTTGAGCCGTATCGGGAATAATAATCCCCCCTGCGGTCTTAGCTTCGTTTTTTTCAAGTTTAACCATGACCCGGTCTACTAAGGGCTTTACTTTCATAAGTTTCCTCCATTATCTTAATAATAATTGTTGAATATTTGGATAGACAAAATATACGAAAAATCCTTCCAAAGGTCAAGAGTTATTGAGGTGCTGCCTATGGTAGGCATCGAATCGGATCAAAGAGAGAGTCAATTTGATACACTTTTCAAGAAATTTAGAAAAAACGGGTCATTATGGAACGATTACTATCAGGAAAAAAGAACAAAGCCCGCTTGTTACTGGAAAAACCGGGCTAGGGTTTTCTCCTATAACTACTTTTATGAAGTATTATACCCTGCTTTATCAGGTAAAATCCAATTTTATTCTATATAATTGGTATTTTTTACAAGTTGGTATGGTTTTTGCATGTATTTTATATATACACTCACGCTACGAGGAGGTACAACAATGACAAGCGTAAAAACCAAAAAAAAGAATACTCCTATGGGAAATTGTAATTCCGATGAAAATATTCTTTCCTTGTATTTAAAAGAAATTAACCGGATTCCTTTACTGACCAAAGAAGAAGAAGATCAGATCGCCCGGGCCGCAGCCCAGGGTAGTAAGCTTGCTCAGGATAAGCTAGCTAATGCGAACCTTCGATTTGTAGTCAATGTGGCTAAGAAATATCAAGGTCAGGGACTCCCCCTGTCGGACCTTATCAGCGAAGGCAATATAGGACTCTTAAATGCTATCGAACGGTACGATGTAAATAAAGGGTATCATTTCATTTCCTATGCGGTGTGGTGGATCCGTCAAGCCATTCTTAAGGCGATTTGTGAAAAATCCCGGATGATCCGGCTTCCCCTTAATCGGGCCAATGAATTAGTCCAGATTGAAAAGGCTCGGAAGCTGGTCCAAGATGGACATGGTGCAGAGGCAGAGATCAGTGAAATAGCCCGTTTGCTGGATATGGATGTTGCTCATGTAAAGGACTTGGTCAACATTAGCCGGGATCTTATATCCTTGGAAAACCCGGTCTACGCGGATAAAGATTCTTCTCTTTTGGGTGATTTTATTGAAGATGAAAATTATCGCTCCCCAGACGAACATGCGGTAACCAGCGCTCTCCATGATGACATTGAAACCGTACTGCGTACCCTCAATCCTAAAGAAGCGGAAATCATCCGGTTTCGCTTTGGTTTAGGGAATAAGGCGCCTATGTCTTTAAAAGAAATAGGGGATTACTTTAATCTGACCAAAGAGCGAATCCGTCAAATTGAAAAGAAAGCTCTCAAACGCCTGCAGCATCCCTCTTGTCAGCGGCTACTGGAAAGTTATGTAGCATGAGAGACCTTCGAACTTCGAAGGCATTACCCTTTAGCAGAGTCAAGAAGGTGTTCTGCCAAGAGTAGCTTCTTATCTTCGGGAAGGGGAGTGCTTTGTTTTTTGGTAAAATCATAATGAACCACTACTGCTTTCCCAGTGACGCAGAGCCTGCCTTGCTGCCAAGCCTCATGGTACAGCGTAAAAGACTTGGTACCGATATGGCTGATGAAGGTACGAATCTCCACATCATAGGGTAAAAAAAGTTCTCCCACAAAATCATACTCTGTGTGAGCCATGATGAGGGGCCAGTGTTGGAAAGAAATATCCAGATTGGGATTAAAAATTCTAAAGAGGGGATTCCGTGCCAGTTCAAACCAGATGGCTAAAACCGTATTATTGATATGCCCCAAGCCGTCTGCATCGCCGAATCGGGGGCTTACTGTAGTGGTAAACATGCAATACTCCATTTATAAATATAGAAAAAATTGAGAGAAAAACCAATTTTTTCTATGTTTAATAAAGGCGATTCCAACATGCCACAGTTTTAGAACTCTAGGTCAATAAAGAGAGGCTTTTTAAAACTTGACCTTTTGAAAAAAACCTCAAGATACTAACCTTTTAGGTTTAATAGCCCTTTGACGCAAGCCCCTCCTCCCTCTCCCAAGGCTGGTATGGCGGCTAAAACTGCGTCGTCGATTTTTATATTTCCTGCGGTGATGCCCAATTTCCTGTCAGGCCGGCTTTGGCCGTGGAAATCACTCCCCGCGGTAATACAGAGTCCCAGGGATTTTCCCAGTTCCTCAAGTCGCTTACAGGATCGGACTTTGGCAGTGGGATGCCAGGCTTCAATACCGTTCAGTCCCTGATCCTTGAGATTCTTTACCAAATTCGGGAGATGACCCCAGGCAACATACAGAGACATGGGATGAGCTAATACGGCAATGCCTCCTGCATCCTGGATAACCTGTACGGCTCGACGAAATTCCAACCCTTCTTTGGGGACATAGAAAGGTCTTCCCCTTCCGAGATACATGGAAAAAGCCTGCTCTTGATTTTTCACCATACCCCGTTTTACCAAGAGAGAGGCAAAATGTGGCCGCCCTATGGACTGGCCCATGGATAGGGAAAGTATATCCTCATAGGTAACCTGGATACTCCATTCCTGCATTCGTTGGATAATCTTTCGGTTCCGCATTTCCCGCAGGTGAGCTAATTCAGCAAGGGCTTCCAAAAAAGCTGAGCTGGGCTGATAGATTCCCAGACCCAATAGATGAAATTCTCCTGGTTCCCAGGTTATCTCAATTTCAATACCTGGAATAAACCGGAGAGCGCTTTTTTCCGCTTCCTGTTTTGCTTCTTCAAGGCCGGCAATGGTATCATGATCCGTTAGGGCTAAAGCCGATAAACCCTGCTGCCGGGCATTTTCAATAAGCTGTGCAGGACTTAAACTACCGTCAGAAGCACTTGAATGGGTATGTAAATCTATCATAGCTAATCTAGCATTTTGGCTACCACACTCCTTTCTGATATGCTTTGTAACATTCAGCCTCTTCTATAATATACCATAATAAAAAATAGGCTTTACTACAAGCCAAGTAACAATCTGAACAGAGGATATTATTACATTTAAAGATATGAGCCGCCCAGGCAAAAAATAAAAAATATGCTAAAGTTTTTATGGAGATTGCCGATATTATAAAGAGAAAACAATAGTGAGAGAATAACATCCGCGGTGGTGTTTCTCTTGATTCGAGTAACCGGTTAATAGCAATATCGGTTTAAGAACAAAAACACTTAAGTAAAAGGCAAGGATGCCTTATTAATTATCAAGGAGGATGACATGATCATCAATCATAACCTGAGTGCTCAGTTTGCCGACAGGTCTCTCAATGTTACTCAGGGTAATCTTACCAAGAACATGGAAAAGGTTACTTCCGGACTTCGTATCAACCGGGCGGGAGATGATGCTTCTGGGCTTGCGGTTTCTGAAAAATTCCGAAGTCAAATCCGGGGCTTAAATCGGGCATCTGCTAATGCTGCTGATGGTATTTCTTTTATCCAGACCACCGAGGGGTATCTCCAGGAAACTCAGGATATTCTTCAACGGGTTCGGGAATTGGCGGTCCAATCTGCTAACGGGATTTATACCGAAGAAGATCGCATGCAGATTCAGATAGAAGTTTCCCAGTTGGTAGACGAAATCGATCGTATTGCCAGCCATGCCCAGTTCAATGGATTGAACATGCTTACCGGTCGCTATGCTCGCCAAAACGGGGAGAATGCAGTTACTGGTTCCATGTGGCTTCATATCGGCGCTAATATTGATCAGCGGGAGCAGCTGTTTGTTGGTACCATGACTACGGCTGGATTGAAGCTGCGGAATGTAGAGGATCAGAGCTTTGTGAGCCTTGAGACGCCGGAAGATTCCAACCGGGCTATTGGGCTTTTGGATGAAGCCCTCAAGACGGTTAGCAAGCAGCGGGCGGATTTGGGTGCTTATCAGAATCGGCTTGAACATGCTATTGGCGGTATTGATATCAGTGCCGAAAATTTCCAGGCTTCAGAATCCCGGATTAGGGACACTGATATGGCAAAACAGATGGTTTCCCTTACCCGGGACCAGATCCTTTCCCAGGCTGGTACGGCTATGTTGGCCCAGGCAAATCAGCGGACTCAGTCAGTGCTGCAGCTTCTTCAATAAGAGCGTATCTTTATACTGGGAGTGAACAGTTTAGGGGGTCCTTGGATGTTTAGCTGGGGGCCTTCTAATAGAGTAAGAGTTGCTTTTTTGGGATAAAATTCTAAAAATACGTTAATTTTTAGGTTTATGATTTTGACAAAAAATCCCTTTTGGTGTATATTATAGAACAAGTGCACGATGGCAGGGATCGTTTATTAGAGGGTATGGGTTTAACTATAGTTATCTGATAATCGATTCGTGCCGTTTCTAGAAATGCCGGAATATGTGGCGCAAATAGGTTCCGGAGGTTCTAGTTGTGCGGTTCGGCCCCAACTATGGATAGTAGGGGTTATCAACCCAAGGAGGGTTATATGATAATTAATCATAACCTGAGTGCTCAATATGCTAATCGTAATCTGGGTATCACTCAGGCTGAGATTGGGAAGAATATTGAGCATTTGAGCTCAGGTCAGCGGATCAATAAAGCAGCGGATGATGCTTCTGGCCTTGCGGTATCCGAAAAATTTCGGGGTCAAATTCGGGGTTTAAATCAAGCTGAACGGAACATCCAGAATGGGGTGTCGTTTATTCAGACTGCTGAAGGTTACCTTCAGGAGACTCAGGATATCCTGCATCGTATTCGGGAGTTGTCGGTACAGTCTGCTAATGGTATTTATACCGATGAAGATCGTACCCAGATTCAGGTAGAAGTTTCCCAGTTGGTCGATGAAATCAATCGGGTTGCAAGTCATGCCCAATTTAACACCTTGAATATTCTAACCGGGCGTTTTGGGCAGGGGGCCGAGGGTAATCAGGCCTTGGTATTCCAGGTTGGGGCTAATATGGATCAGAACGAACAGGTCTATATTGAAGCCATGACTGCTGAAGCTTTGGGCGTACAAGGTATTGATATAACCGATACCGAAAAGGCAAATGCGGGAATTGGTACATTGGATAATGCTTTAAAGCAGCTTTCTAAGCAACGGGCTGATTTGGGTGCGTATCAAAACCGGTTTGAAGAGGCAGCCAAGGGTGTGGCAGTTGCAGCGGAAAATTTCCAGGCTTCGGAATCGCGGATCCGGGATACGAATATGGCATCGGAAATGGTTAATTATACCAGGAACCAAATCCTGTCTCAAGCAGGGAATGCTATGTTAGCTCAGGCTAATACGCGGACTCAGTCGGTATTGCAGCTTCTTGGTTAAGCGGGTTTTCAGTTTTTAAAGTTGGATAAGTGGATCGAGAGGCATCTGGACGTCGCCTTTTGAAATCCAAGACGGGGAGTATCGCGCCTTTCCCCGTCTTTTTTTTGTTCTTCATAAAAATCCTTTCATAAAAATATATTTTATAGTATATTTTAATCACCAGGAGGTACCTATGGTATGCAAAGGGCAATAGCGAGAAATCGGTTTGGATTGCCCTACCATCGAAATGTAGATTCCCGGAGCCGGTTGGTAATAGGGAAAAAATATCATAATTGAATAATTTAGAGCCTTGTAGCCACAACAACAAGGGAAGCGGTTAAAACAGGGTCATGCCTGTAAATATTGAGAGATGGATCTTGCCTACACCATGAAATTGCAGTTAAGGTACTAGATTTGAGGACCGATAAAATAAAGGTGTTATCTTCTGAAGAATTGCAGGAGCTTCATGTCAGAATCAAGAAAGGGGTCTGTTTTTTGTTTGGCGAACAAATCTAGGGTGGATGGATGATTGTACCGTGGGTCCTTTTCAAGTGAGGATTTGTTTGAAAAATTGAATGGGGCAAAAGAGGGAGGTCTGTTATGATCAGATGCAGTTACAAAATGTTAAATTTTGAAAGTGCATCACCATACCATTAATTGTTTTAAAGTCCCAAGGGGAAAGGCTGGAAGGGAAGAATATAGGAGAGTATGTCCGATATTTATGTACCGGGGCTAAAAAGCCGGTTTGATACAGAAAAACTTGTTGAAGGTCTTATGAAGGTTGAACGTATCCCCAAGGAGCGTTCTGAGAAGCAGGTAGAGCATTTACAGGCTGAAAAGACCTATTGGCAAGATCTGAGTCGCCGTATGAGTACCTTGAGGGACAGCGCCCGGTTTCTGTATTCTTTTCAAAATCCTTTCAATGAACAGACTGTCAATTCTTCAGATCCATCGGTTCTTTCCGGGACTTCCACAAGGGAAGCGGTAGCGCAAGAATTTAGTTTTACGGTTAAACAAATCGCTCAGGCAGACCGTTTCTTATCGGATCCTATAGAAGATTCCTTTACAGTAGATGAAGGAACCTATACCTTTTCCATGGGAAAACAAGGCATATCCTTTCCTTTCCGGGGTGGATCTTTACGGGAATTTATCGAAATCTTGAACCGGCGGGGACGAGATAAGATAGGAGGGAGTCTTATCGCGATCCAGCCAGGGAAAAAATCGCTTCTTATTGAATCTCGAATAACCGGTGCGGAGAATTCCCTGATCTTTTCAGACGCCGCTGAAGCTTTGGGCTTACGTTCTGGTATGTTAGAACAAGTAAAAGAGGTATCCAGATCCTTGCAGGAAGAGGTTCTTATGGTAGAGCCTGGCGGGACGGCGTTTATACCTTTTAATATCGAGGGGTCCTCTGTTCAAAATGCGATTCTGCAATTTGAAATAGCCACGAAGGTACAGCAAAACACGGTTTCATCAGAAGAGCAGACGGAGTTTCCTCCTGAAGATGCTGCTAATCAGGGTTCTGATGAAAACCCTGCTGCTACTGCTATCCCCTCTTGGACACCGCTGGAACCGGTAGCTCAGGTAGATGATATGCAGGTTTTATATCTGACCTATTCGGACGGTACGAACAGCGCACTTCCTCCTATTGTGGATTCCAATGATTTCAATACCTATCACTATCGATTTATTGATGTGGCAGGAGACAAAATCGATAAAACCATCGTTTCCCTTGAAATTGTCAACAAAAATACCCATCGGGAGGTCTCTATCAGGAACCTGCAGTTCATAGACTCCGAGGGGGAAGGGGGTCTTAAACCCCGTAATCCCGTTTCAGTGGCCCAGGATGCGGTAGTTACTATGGAAGGGATCGAGATTACCCGTCCTACCAATAAAATCGATGATCTTATCCCCGGGCTTACCATCACCGCCAGAAGTCCATCGGATAAACCTATCCAACTGAAGGTCGAACCTGACCGGGAAGTGGTCAAAGATGCCATCATATCCTTGGTAGGAAACTATAATCGCCTCATGGCGGATCTTAATGTCCTCACCCGTAATGATGAGCGGGTTATTCAAGAGCTTTCCTACCTCTCAGAAGAGGAACAAGCGGATTTGCGTAAACGTTTAGGGATTTTTATGGGGGATTCTATCTTGAGTCAGTTTAAGACCAGTCTCCAAAGGGCTGCTGCGGCAACCTATCCTACGTCAGCGAACCGGGATCTTGCTTTATTAGCCCAGATAGGGATCGGTACGGATATCCGGGGAGGAGGAAGCAGTAGCGGGTATGATCCTGCACGGCTCCGGGGATACCTGGAAATCAATGAGAAAGTCTTGGATGAGGCATTACAAACTAATTTACCTGCTATTGCCCAGCTTTTTGGCTCCGATACTAATGGAGATTTCATTGTGGATTCAGGGATTGCCTATGCCTTTGAAACCCTAGCTAAACCATTCGTGGAAATCGGAGGTATCATCGCCCTCAAAAGTGGAACCATAGACTCTCAGATAAGTCAAGAACAACGGCGAGTAGAGACCTTAGAACGGCAGCTTGCCCTCAAAGAAGCGAGTCTTAAAAATCAATACGGCCAGATGGAAGGAGCCTATAATCGCATGGAACGGATGTCATCATCGCTGGATCAGTTTAGTCAGCAGGGTAATACTAGGTAATGGATATATTCATTAACGAGCAACCCGCAGGTATTACCCTGGAATCGGAAAAGACCCTAGGAGAGGTTTTAGCCGGTATTGAAGCGTGGCTTGGAGGATCCGAAAACCGTATCAGTGGTTTACGTATAAACGGATCCATCATCACCGGTGCATCCCTCGCAGAAGTCTTTGAACAGGATCTGCAAGACATAGCGCGCCTTGATATTACCATCAGTACATTGCCACAGCTTGCCCTTGAAGCCTTGTGTAATAGCCAAGAGGCTCTTAGGGCGTATGAAAACAGTGCTTTTGAAGATCGGCACGGTATCCAGGATGAATGGGAAGCAAGTGCAGCGGCCCACTTTTTATCCGAACAAATTCCCGATATCTATGCATTACTTCAGAAAGCCTTTTCCGGGGAGGCGCTTCTTGCAGAGATGAATACCCTCTTGGATGAACGGATTCGGGAATTGGTAGATCCCAGAGCGGAATTCCACCATGCCGGTACTTTGATCTCAGAAATCGTAGCCCGGCTTGAGGAACTCCCCCTGGATATTCAAACCGGCAAAGATCGCAGGGCTGCGGAAACAGTACACCTCTTTTCCCATACCACGGAGAAGTTGTTTCGGCTTTTAAAGCTGTTGAAAGTACAGGGGCTTGCCTTGGAGACCCTATCCATAGATACGTTTCCGTTTTATGACTTCATTAGTGAATTCAGCGCCACCCTCAAAGAACTGTTAGCCGCCTACACGGCGCAGGATGTAGTCTTGGTAGGAGATCTAGCGGAATATGAGCTTGCTCCGCGTTTGTTAAAACTGTATACTACGGTAAAAGATGAATTGACCTAAAGGTATGAAAGTAGGTAAAATAATCGTATGAAAGTACTTGAAATTAAAGACATCATCAGAAAAGATGTTCCTATATATTATCGTATGTTTTTTTCAGGTATTGCGGTTTTACAGATGATGAATAAACTGGTAGAGCGGTCTATTGATTTTTCTATTGAAATCAAGCCCACAGGTCAAAAGGAAATCTTAGTTACTATTGCGGCGCCGGTTGATTATCCATTGGTTCCCCTCATCAGGGAATTAAAACAATTTATCGATAAGCTTGATAGCCATGGGGAACTCCCTCTGTAATATTACTACCACTTCTCCTGAAGAAACCATTGCGGCAGGGGAACGGCTTGCCCGTTGGCTCCATCAGGGCAGTGTGGTTGCCCTCCGGGGAGGTTTAGGGGTAGGGAAGACTTATTTTACCAAGGGTATTGCTCGAGGGCTTGGGGTACAGGAAGAGGTTACCAGTCCTACCTATACGATGATTGCCGAATATGAAGGGACCCTTCCCTTCTACCATATAGATGCCTATCGGCTTGAAGGGGATACGGATTTCAGCAGCCTTGGTGCGGAAGAACTGCTCTATGGACCCGGGGTTTCGGTTATTGAATGGAGCGAACGGATCCCTCAATCCATACCAAAAGATGCCCTCATCGTGGAGATTACCATACTAGAGCAAAACCAACGCCTGATTACCCTAAGGAATATGCCTGAGTGACTATCATCGCCTTGGATACGGCTACTTCTATTTTGTCAGTTGCCCTAGTTTCCGGAGCTTTTTCTGCCCAAAAGGAACAGTGGTATTTTGAAATAGATGCAGGTCAACGTCATGGGGAACTGCTCATGGAGGTAAGCGATCAGCTCATCAAAACCGCAGGAATCAAACCTGGTGATGTGGATCTGGTGGTCTGCATGAAAGGTCCTGGTTCGTTTACCGGCCTCCGTATTGGTTTTGCCGCGGCCAAGGGGATGGCTCTGGCCTTGAAGATACCGCTACTTACCGTCCCTACGCTGGATTGTATGGCTGTTTCTTGTTCCCTATGGCCCGGTATGGTCATTCCGGTGATGGATGCAAAAAAACAGTGCTATTTTACCGCCTTCTATCGAAAGGAACAACGGATCACCGAGTATATGGACGTGACTCCTGCCCAGATCGCCGGACTTATGGTTCAGCATAGCCAAAACACCCTAAAAAATGCTCCTGGAACAAGTGAGAGGGGTATCCTACTTACTGGTCCTGATGGAGAGAGGGTATTATCGGTATTAAACGCTTTATTCTCCACTGCCCCTGATATCCAAGAGCAGATCCGGCTGGATCCCCGGGGCAACAAGGGCTGGGGTAAGGAACTTTTGGAACTTGCACAAAGAAGACTCCAAGCAGGGAATGGGGAGCTTATAAAAGAACTTCAGGCGAGAAGCGAAGTTCTTTCAGG